>RFZR01000389.1 GCA_009920595.1 Alphaproteobacteria bacterium
CTGATGGATATCCGCGCCGCAGAAATTTCTGCCATTCTCAAAGATCAAATCAAGAATTTCGGCTCCGAGGCCCATGTCACGGAAGTCGGCCAAGTGCTCTCCGTCGGTGACGGGATCGCCCGCGTCTATGGCCTCGACAATGTTCAGGCCGGTGAAATGGTCGAATTCGAAAATGGCATTCGCGGCATGGCGCTCAATCTCGAATCCGACAATGTCGGCGTCGTGATCTTCGGCTCTGACCGCGACATTAAAGAAGGCCAAACGGTAAAGCGCACAGGCGCCATCGTTGATGCGCCTGTTGGTAAAGGTCTCTTGGGTCGCGTTGTTGACGCGCTCGGCAATCCGATCGACGGCAAAGGCCCGATCAAAGCTGAGAAGCGTATGCAGGTTGACGTTAAAGCGCCTGGTATTATTCCGCGCCAGTCCGTGCATGAGCCGATGGCCACAGGGCTTAAAGCCGTTGACGCTTTGATTCCGATTGGCCGTGGCCAGCGCGAATTGATCATCGGTGACCGTCAGACGGGTAAGACCGCCGTCGCGCTTGATACGATCCTCAATCAAAAAGCAATCAACCAGAGCAATGACGAAAGTCAGAAACTCTATTGCGTCTATGTCGCGATTGGCCAGAAGCGTTCAACAGTTGCTCAATTCGTGAAAGTTCTCGAAGAGCAAGGCGCTCTTGATTACTCGATTGTTGTGGCCGCGACGGCTTCCGATCCGGCGCCGATGCAGTTCTTGGCACCATTCACCGGCTGCACCATGGGTGAATATTTCCGCGACAATGGTATGCATGCCGTGATCGTGTATGACGATTTGTCAAAGCAGGCTGTCGCCTATCGTCAGATGTCGCTGTTGCTTCGTCGTCCTCCTGGTCGCGAAGCCTATCCGGGCGACGTGTTCTATCTTCACTCACGTTTGCTTGAGCGCGCTGCGAAGCTCGGCAAAGGTTCGGGCTCGGGTTCATTGACGGCGTTGCCGGTTATTGAAACGCAAGCGAACGACGTGTCGGCTTACATTCCGACAAACGTGATTTCGATCACCGATGGTCAGATCTTCCTGGAAACCGATTTGTTCTATCAGGGCATTCGTCCTGCGGTGAATGTGGGTCTTTCTGTGTCGCGCGTCGGTTCAGCCGCTCAGACCAAGGCGATGAAAAAAGTCGCCGGCAAGATCAAGGGCGAGCTCGCGCAGTATCGTGAAATGGCAGCCTTCGCGCAGTTCGGCGGTGACTTGGATGCGACGACGCAGCGTTTGCTCAATCGCGGTGCGCGTTTGACCGAGCTTCTGAAGCAGGCGCAATTCTCGCCGATGCAGATGGAAGAACAAGTCTGCGTGCTTTACGCTGGCGTTAATGGTTATCTCGACACGCTGCCGGTCAATCGTGTGAAGGCGTTCCAAGACGGCCTTCTCAACTGGTTGAAGTCGCAGAATGCGGATCTTCTCTCGACGATCCGTACATCGAAAGATCTTTCGGATGACTCGGCTAAGACGCTTAAGGGC
>RFZR01000390.1 GCA_009920595.1 Alphaproteobacteria bacterium
TCCCGGCACTTTGCCGAGAAGCTGAATCAGTCTTTCAATTTCGGGGCCGGCGATTGAGGCCATCAGAACAATTTCATGCCCGGAGGAATCGGAAGGCCTGCCGTCAACGCACCCATTTTATCGGCCGTGAGTTGATCGGCTTTCGCACGCGCATCATTCAAAGCGGCAACAAGAAGATCTTCGACGATTTCCTTTTCATCAGCTTTTAGAAGCGACGCATCAATCGAGATTGATTTTGTTTGGCCTTTGACGGTTTGTGTGACCTGCACAAGCCCGCCGCCCGATTGGCCAGAGACTTCCATCGCTTCAAGCTCGGCCTGAACCTGGCCGAGTTTTGATTGCATTTCCTGCACTTTCTTCATCATGCCGAACATGTCTTTCACGGCGAAGGCTCCGTTAATTTAAATCGAAAGGATTAGTCATCATCGCGATCAAGCAGCGTGAAGTCGAAACCGTCTTCAGGCAGCTCGTCATTGTTGTCTGTTGCTTCGATGCGTGTGGCAACTTCGCGAATGTCGACAATCTCAGCGCCCGGAAAAGCGGCAAGCGCGGCTTTGACAATCGGATGCGTGCGTACATCATCAAGCTTTTCAGCTTTTGCTGCGTCTGCTTTCTCGCGCAGAGTCGCTTGACCTTTATCGGAAGAGATCGCGACCACCCAACGGCGATTGGTCCATTCATAAAGGCGTTTTGAAATCGTCGCAGCAAGATCGGAAGATGCGCCGTCGACAGGTGAGAATTCCATACGTCCGTCTTCAAAACGCACCAAACGCAGATCGCGCTCCAAAGCTGTTTTAAGCGCGATGTCGCGCTTTTCATGAGCCAAGGCCACAAGCGCTTCAAACGAGGTGAGCTTTAAGGCTTGCGGAGCCTGCGCATCCGGCGCGCTTTGCTGAAGCGATGATGGTTCACCGCGCGCAGCAATCGTCATTGATCCATTTGAAACGCGGCGTGCGCTTGTGCCACCGCCAGAGGGCGATGACGAAGATGTGGAAGTTGTGGGCGCATTCGCGCCCTCTTGTTTCAAACGGCGCAGCGTTTCGTCAGGCGTCGGAAGATCGGCAGCATAAGCCAAGCGGATCAACACCATTTCGGCAGCGGTTACAGGGCGCGGTGCGGAGTCAATTTCAGAAAGACCCTTCAACAGAATCTGCCATGCGCGCGAGAGTACATTCATTGGCAGTGAAATGAAATTTTTGCCGCGTGTGCGTTCGGCTTCTGTCACATCTTGGCTGATCGCCGCATCGGGCACGACTTTCAACCGCGTGATGAAATGGGAAAACTCGGCAAGATCGGCGATGATCTGGCGTGGATCCGCACCGAGATCATATTGTGCTTTAAATTCCATCAAGGCGTCATGCATGCGGCCATGCATCAAATGATCAAAAAGATCGATAATGCGCGCGCGATCCGCAAGACCCAGCATCACGCGCACAGTTTCCGCTTCAACAGTTCCTGCACCATGCGCAATGGCCTGATCGAGCAGCGAGAGCGCATCGC
>RFZR01000040.1 GCA_009920595.1 Alphaproteobacteria bacterium
GATTGGGAAGATCGTGAACAGACTTTGTTTCGTGCCACACAATATGGCGACGATGTTGATCGCCCGCTTCTGAAATCCGATGGCAGCTACACTTATTTTGCAGCGGATATTGCTTATCATCGCTCGAAATATCTACGTGGCTTTAAGACCATGATCGATGTGTGGGGTGCCGATCATGGCGGCTACATCAAACGCATGACCGCAGCGGTTAAAGCGGCAACCGATGGTCTTGGAGATCTTGACGTCAAGATCTGTCAGCTTGTTCGCCTTCTGCGTAATGGCGAGCAGGTGAGGATGAGCAAACGTTCAGGTGATTTTATTACATTGCGTGAGGTTGTTGATGAAGTCGGTCGTGATGCCGTTCGCTTCATGATGCTTTATCGTAAAAATGATGCGACTTTGGATTTTGATCTCGGCAAAGTGATCGAGCAATCAAAAGACAATCCCGTCTTTTATGTTCAATATGCCCATGCACGGTGTGCGTCGGTTGCGCGTCAAGCACAAGCCTCAATCAATCCGAGCGCTGATGAGTTGAAGCGCGCGGATCTTAAACGGTTGACCGATGAAGCGGAGAGGGGCGTCATGCATCGTCTGGCGCAATATCCGCGCCTTGTTGAAAGTGCTGCGGTAGCGCATGAGCCGCACCGGATCGCTTTCTATCTCCACGAAGTTGCAAGTGATTTTCACGCGCTTTGGAATCGCGGCAAAGATCATCCGGACTTACGTTTTGTCATTGAGAATGATAGAGATTTATCGATCGCGCGACTCGCTCTGGTCGATTCGGTTCGAATTCATGACGGATGATGGGCGCGGACGGAGTTCCGTGAACCTTGAAGAGCTTGAGCGCCAGCTGCGGGAAGCGTCCCGCAGCCGTATTCGCGCGGCCGCTTCCGATCCCTCTTTGCGGGGAACTGAGGCTGAAAACACTCCCATTCCTGATTTAGCAGCGCTGACACGGCAATTTGGAGCCAAGCCGCTCAATGCCCAACAACCCGCTCCGCAACAAACAAATACTGGTGCTTGGTCTCCTCCACCGGTAATCAGCGCTCCTGCCGAGCCGCGTTATGAGGCACCGCCGTTTTCACAGAATTCATGGGAAACGCTTCAAAGCCAAACGCCTTCGGCGGAAAGCGGGCAGGGTGAGCAAGCGGCGTTTTATGGATCAGAGCCAGCGCCACCCATTATGGGAGCGGCTCAAACGCCGCCTTTTGATGTTCGGTCTTCGTCATTCGCTGCGGCTTCGCCGGGTCAAGATGTGCCCGCTGGGGGCTTTACCGGTCTCGTTGGCGAATTGCCGCGCGGCTTTGGGCCAACGGTCACGGATCGTTTCCCGGCCGTTGAGAAAGAAAAGCGGAGGTCGTGGTCCGGTCTTCGGGCTTTTATCATCATCGTTTTGGTGGCAATCGGCGTTTTTGCGGTCTATCTCTTTCAGTCGGGTCGATATGCTGTGACTTTGGGTCCACAGTCAGATCAAAAACAGGTTCCTGTCATCAAGCCTGATCCGACGCCGGTCAAAATAGCTCCAGACAATAAGACAGCTGAAGCTTCACCTGCCGGTACGGAACTTTTTACAAAAGACACGCCGGAAAACTCAGCGACGGTTAAAAAACGTTCGACAGCTGAAGTGCCCGTTGATGTGAATGCGATTGTCAAAGACGCACCAACGACGAAATCGATTGTTCCTTCGATGGGCGATCCTAAGGCGGTGAAAACTGTTACAGTTCGTCCAGACGGAACAATCGTGGGTGATCCGCAAATCGCTCCCGCAAAGCCCAGCGCCGATACTGCGCCGCAAGTGGCGCAACCACCGAAAAATGTTGCGCCCGTTGCTCCCGCGCCGGTTGTTCAAAAAACTGAGCCCGTTGTTGTAGCATCAACAACACCGGCTCCGGCTCAGCCTGTAAAACCCGCGAAACCCGACTTGCCGCCGCTTGTCGGTGAGCCAGCCGCTGTTCCTTTGCCCACCGCAAGGCCAAGTGATTTAGACGCTATGGTTGAGGCGCCCGCAGGAGCTGATCCTCTTGCGGATCTGGTCAAATCGGCGACTGAAAACACGGCAGTTGCGGAAACGGTTGAGGAAGCTGCACCTTCACCTGTTACAGGAGAATATTCTGTTCAATTTGGAGCCCCCGCTGTTGAAGCGGATGCGAATGGACTCGCCAAACGTGTGAAAGCCGATTTTGCCGAACAAATCGACGGGCGGGATGTGCTTGTCATCAAAGCAGAGAGTAATGGCAAAACCGTCTATCGTGTGCGCGCCGTCGGCTATACGCGCGACGAGGCGAATGCCGCATGTAGCGGTGTGACGTCCGCTGGCGGTAAATGTTTTATCGCGCGGAATTAGTACGAATCTGATGTCACAAGCCTCTCTTTCCTGCCGCGCCTTTGTGTCTGGATGTTCGGGGCATCATTTAACTCCCGCTGAGCGAGATTTTTTCAAATCAACATCACCTTGGGGCCTCATTCTCTTTAAGAGAAATGTTTTAGAACCCTCTCAAATTAAAGACTTAATCTCTGAGTTTAGAGAGATTGTCGGGCGTCCGAATGCACCAATACTGATCGATCAGGAGGGCGGGCGCGTCCAAAGGCTCGGACCGCCACATTGGCGGCGCTATCCAGCGGCGCAGCGCTATCTTGAGGCCGCGCGCGGAGATCTTTTAAAGGCAGAAGAACTCACGCGGCTCGGCGCTCGTTTAATCGCTCATGACCTTCACGGCTTGGGGATCACGATCGATTGTGCACCGGCGCTTGATCTCGGTTTTGAGGGGCGGACAGACGCGATCGGGGATCGGACCTTCGCCAGAGAGCCCGATGCCGTAATCCGGCTCGGGCGCGCTTTCGCAGAGGGACTTTTGGCGGGTGGCATTCTTCCAGCGATTAAACATATGCCGGGGCATGGTCGGGCGGTCGTTGATAGCCATAAATTATTACCCAAAGTTGACGTGCCGGTCTCCGAGCTCATTGAGAGCGATTTTGCTCCTTTTCGAGCGCTTTCCGATCTGCCGGTCGGTTTGACCGCCCATATTCTTTTTCCTCATGTGGACCCTGATGCGCCTGCGACTTTGTCGGTAAAAGTCGTGCAAGAGGTCATTCGCGGCATGATTGGCTTTGACGGGCTTCTCCTGTCTGATGACATCTCCATGGAAGCGCTTCAAGGCGATTTCAAATTCCGCGCGGCGGCCTTTTTTGCAGCCGGGGGCGATATTGCGCTTCATTGCAATGGTGATCTTACCGAGGCTGAAGGGGTGGCGGCGGCAAGTCCTATCCTAAGCGGAAAGACGCTCGAGCGTGTCGAAAGGGCATTTTCCTTGCTGAAAACCGAGCCGGAGCCCTTCGATCCTGTGGATGCAGCCGCGAAACTCGATGCTGCGCTTGCTCTTGCCTGAAAACAGGACCAGAGTCTGGCGTGAAAATCATCTTGTGAGCTCTGTAGATTATGTCCGAGTCCGAGTTTTTCGGCAGTTCTGATTTTGAGGAGGATCGGGCGACCACCGATCCCGTCCTCTTGATCGATACAGAAGGGTTTTCAGGCCCCCTCGACTTGCTGCTCGAATTGGCACGGCGGCAAAAGGTCGATTTGAGCAAGATTTCGATTTTGAAGCTCGTCGAGCAATATTTGGCGTTTATTGAGCGCGCGCGCACTTTGCGTCTCGAATTGGCGGCCGATTATCTCGTAATGGCAGCATGGTTGGCTTATCTCAAATCGCGGCTTTTGGTTCCGGCGCCGGAATCGAGTGCCGAGCCTGATGCCGCTGATCTCGCGGCTGCGCTGGCCAATAAGCTTAAGCGCCTCGAAGCGTTTCGTGGGTTGGCGCGGATGCTTCAAGATCGGCCGCAACTTGATCGCGATATGTTTGGTCGCGGCCAGCCAGAACCGGTCGCGATGCGCAAGATCCCGATCTTTGACGCGTCCATTCACGATCTCTTGAATTCTTATGCACAGCAAAGGCAAACCCGGGTTCTTTCGAAGATTTCTCTTCAAAAACGGGTGGTTTGGTCCTTGGACGAGGCCCGCGCAGCGCTTGAACGCCTGGTCGGTGTCTCAAAAGAGTGGGCGGTGCTCGATGATTACCTGATTGCCTTTATTACAGAACCCGAGCAAAGACGAACCGTGAGGGCGACGGCTCTGTCGGCTTCACTTGAACTTGTGAAGGAAGGACGGGCCGAATTGCGTCAGGATGCCGCTTTCGCTCCCATCTATCTCAGAGCTCGATACAACGCAGAACCAGTAAGACAGACTTGAAATTGATGATATGATGACCGAAATGGCCTCCTCCTCGCTACCAACAGAAGATACCGAATTCGAAGACGGCGTTGCCACACGCGATGCTGTGTTTTTGCGCGATAAGCGCATCGTGGAAGCGCTTTTGTTCGCATCCGAGCGTCCCTTGGCTGAAGAGGATTTTCGGTTTCATCTCGGTAAAGATGCGCAGATCGAAGCGATCCTTGCCGAGTTGGCAGCCGATTTCGCGCCGCGTGGTGTCAATCTTAAAAATGTTGCGGGCAAATGGGTTCTGCGCACAGCGGAAGATCTCGGCTATCTCCTCATTCGGGAGAAGCATGAGCCGCGCAAATTGTCGCGGGCGGCGATGGAGACTTTGGCTATCGTGGCCTATCACCAGCCGGTGACGCGTGCTGAGATTGAAGATATTCGTGGGGTGGCGACGAGCAAAGGCACATTGGATGTGCTTCTTGAAACCGGTTGGGTGCGCTTGCGCGGCCGCCGGAAGGCTCCCGGTCGACCAGTGACCTATGGCACAACGGAAGCTTTCCTTGATCAATTTGGTCTTCAAGCCATCAATGAATTGCCCGGTTTGGCTGAATTAAAGGGTGCAGGCTTCTTTGATGGCCGTTTACCAGCCGATTTTAATGTACCTGAACCCACTGACAGCGCCGAATTGCAGGCAGACGAAGATCCTCTCGAGGAAGATTTATTCGTCGCACTTTCCGAAGAGCGTCTAGGCGTGGAAGAAGAGCGGCTTGAAGCTGAGGCAGGTGAGTAAACTCACGCTCAAGCTTCGGAGCTCATTGACGGGCAAAAGCCCGAAAATTGGCTTTTGTCATCAGGTAGTTCTTGTTTTTATGGGCTGAGCACCCTAATTTCACCCGAGACAAGGGAACCGCTCCAGCCGGGACCCGTTCTGGCGAGGAGGCTTTAATGGGAAGCGTAAGCATTTGGCATTGGATCGTGGTTGGCATCATTGTGATGCTCCTCTTCGGTCGCGGAAAAGTGTCAGAATTGATGGGCGATGTCGCCAAGGGCATTAAATCCTTCAAAAAGGGTATGGCGGAAGACGATGTTTCTACCGCAACCGCTCAGCCTACCGACCCTTCAAAGCCGGTAGCTGATCAGCGGCAAGCCGCTCCCGCACAGGCGCCGAGCGAACATAAAGCGGGTTGATCGCGCTCTGTCAGGCGGAGGGCTTTATCGCCTTCCGCTGACATCTAAATGGACAGAGAGAGACTATGTTTGATTTTGGATCCGGCGAGCTCGTGGTGATCGGAGTGGTCGCCTTGGTGGCGATTGGTCCCAAGGAGTTGCCGGGTTTGTTACGCACGGTCGGACAGGCTGTGAATCGACTCCGTCGGATGGCCGGAGATTTCCAAAATCAGTTCAATGAGGCAATGCGCGAAGCAGATATGTCTGACGCGCAGAAAATGATTTCGGATATTAAATCCGATTTTTCAACGACGATGGCGGGGAGTGGGTCAATGTCTCCGCCCATTGTGATGCCGTCGACTAACGAACAAACAGATGCGAGCACAGGTGAGAGCGAAAACCCCATTTCGTCTGAAGCCCCTTTAACAATTGAAACAGTTGCTGAACCGGAACCTGTTACGGGTTTGTCGACCTCCGAACAGTCTGGTGAAGAGAAAGCGGATCATCCGGTTGAAGATGAGACTGCGCCTAAACCTCAAGCGGGCGCTGCATGACCGCGGAAGATATTGACGCCTCCAAAGCGCCGCTCATTGAACATTTGGTAGAATTGCGGTCGCGATTGATCAAATCGCTTCTCGCGTTTCTAATCATGTTCTTTGCTTGTTTTTTCTTCGCCAAGCACATCTATAACGTACTCGTATTTCCTTATGTTCTCGCCGCCGGTGGTGACGCCTCGCAGGTGAAACTCATCTACACCGCGCCGCTTGAATATCTTTTTACGCAAATCAAGATCGCGATTTTCGGTGCGTCGTTTTTTTCTTTTCCGGTTGTCGCCTCGCAAATTTATAAATTTGTCGCGCCCGGTCTCTATAAAAATGAAGATTGGTATGACGGGCGAGGCCTCAATCGAACTCTTGCCGAAGGTAAGTGAATATCTCTCACTCATCATGACGCTGATTTTTGCGTTTGGCATAACGTTTCAATTGCCGGTTGTTCTCACTCTTCTTGCACGTGCTGGCGTGATCGACTCAACCTTTTTGAAAGAGAAACGTCGCTACGCAATCGTTTTGGTGTTTGTTATCGCGGCTGTTTTGACGCCTCCCGATGTGATTTCCCAAATGGCGCTCGCGCTCCCCACTTTGGCGCTTTACGAATTATCCATTTTGTCGGTGATGTGGGTTGAGAAGCAGCGGGCGAAAGCGGATGCCGCGCGCGCTTCAGAAGAATAGATTTCTATTTCGTCCTAAGATGGGGTCGATCACTTTATGTATGATATTCGTTTTATTCGGGAACAGGCCGAACGCTTTGATCGCGGTTTAATCAATCGCGGCGCGGAGCCTTTGTCCGCTCGCCTTATTGCGCTTGATGATGAGCGTCGTGCTGCCATCACGGCATCACAAACAGCGCAAGAAAAGCGCAACATACTTTCGAAGGAAATTGGCCATGCCATGGCGGCCAAAGACCAAGCTCGTGCTGATACTTTAAAGGCCGAAGTGGCACTATTGAAAGACAGTCTTGCGGCGCTTGAAGCGCGCGAGAAGGCGCTTGTTGAAGAACTTGATCGTGAGTTATCGGCGATACCCAATACTCCTCTTGATGAGGTTCCCGTTGGCAAAGACGAACATGACAATGTGGAGATTCGTAAATTCGGAACACCGCGCACCGAGGCCATGATGGGCTTCGCGCCGAAGCAACATTTTGAAATCGGTGAAGCACTGGGTCTCATGGATTTTGAGACGGCCGCAAAATTATCGGGTGCGCGTTTTGTCGTAAACAAGGGACAGCTTGCAAGGCTTGAAAGAGCGCTTGGGCAATTCATGCTCGATCTTCATACGAGCGAGAATGGGTATACGGAAGTTAATCCGCCCTTGCTGGTTAAAGATCATACGATGTTTGGAACGGCGCAACTTCCGAAATTTGCCGAAGATCAATTTCGTGTGGCTCCTGATTATTGGTTGATCCCTACTTCTGAAGTGCCACTCACCAATCTTGTGCGTGAGAGCATTGTTGACGAGGCATCTTTGCCGATGCGTTTGACCGCGTTAACGCCGTGTTTCCGCGCGGAAGCGGGCGCCGCTGGTCGCGATACACGCGGCATGATCCGCCAACATCAATTCACAAAAGTAGAGTTGGTCTCAATCACAACACCCGAGACGTCGCTCGCTGAACATGAACGCATGACAGCGTCAGCCGAGAAAGTTTTGCAGAAACTTGGTTTAGCCTATCGGGTGATCACACTTTGCACGGGCGACATGGGTTTTGCGTCGCAGAAAACATACGACATTGAAGTGTGGCTTCCGGGTCAAAATGCCTATCGTGAAATTTCAAGTTGTTCAGTATGCGGTGATTTCCAAGCACGCCGCATGAATGCGCGGGTGAAATCGCCTGACGGTAAAGGCAATCGCTTTGTTCATACTTTGAATGGATCGGGCATTGCTGTGGGGCGCGCTTTGGTTGCTGTGCTTGAAACTTACCAGAACGAAGACGGGTCAGTGACGGTTCCTGAAGCCTTGTTGCCCTATATGGGTGGCTTAAAAACAATTTCGAAAGCGGCGTGATATGCGTATTCTTGTAACCAATGATGATGGAATTCACGCGCCGGGTTTAGAGATTTGCGAAGCAATTGCGCGGACTTTATCCGATGATGTCTGGGTGATAGCGCCCGAAACGGATCAATCCGGCGTGGCCCATTCCTTGTCGTTGAATGATCCTTTGCGCTTACGACAATCGGGAAAGCAAAAATTTGCGGTAAGCGGCACGCCCACCGACTGTGTCATTATGGGATTGCGTCATGTTTTAGACCGCAAACCGGATCTTATTTTGTCGGGCGTCAATCGCGGACAGAATGTTGCTGAGGATGTGACCTATTCCGGCACAGTTGCGGGTGCGATTGAAGGAACGATTTTAGGCGTGCCCTCGATTGCTATGTCGCAATGCTATGGTTTTGAAACCCGGGCGCAACCCCTTTGGGACTGCGCTGAAACCCACGCGCCGGGCTTGATCAAAAAGATTTTGGCCGAAGGCATTCCGAAAAATGTTCTCGTCAACATCAATTTCCCGGATTGTAAGGCAAGTGATGTGAAAGGTTCATCAGTTGCCGTGCAAGGACAGCGGCAGCAGGAATTATTGCGCATCGATGAGCGGCTCGATGGGCGCGGCAATCCTTATTACTGGATTGCATTCGGGCGTGGTAAGTCTGAACCCGGTCACGGTACAGATCTCGAAGCAATTGCAGCGAAGCGTATATCCATCACGCCCTTGCGTCTCGATCTCACCGATGAACCGACACTCACACGCTATGCGAGTTTGTTTTCATAAAGTTTGTTTTTGTAAGGATGAGTGATGCCGAAACGGATGTCGGATGCCGAGGCCCTCATGTCCTTTCAACTCAAGTTACGTGAGCGTGGCATCTTCGACCACGCGCTATTGAAAGCTTTCGAGCAAATACCGCGGACAGATTATCTTGATGAGCGCTTCAGCGAGATGGCGGGTGAGGATATCGCGCTGCCATTAAACTGTGGCCAAACCCAAGCTGCGCCGTCGTCACTTGCGCGGATGATTAAAGCGCTTGATGTCGGACCTGGTGATCGTGTGCTCGAAATTGGAACCGGATCGGGTTATGCGACCGCATTGATTGCACGCTTAGCGTTAAGCGTCACGACGCTTGAACGCTATCGGACATTAGCGGATGCCGCGAAAAAGCGCCTTGCGCGGCCGAGCCTCGGCACAATCGCTGTCTGGCATGCGGATGGATCGCATGGCTATCCGGAAGAAGCGCCTTATGATCGTATCATTCTTCATGCTGCGATCGAAAGCGAACCCGCAAACCTGATCGATCAATTGACACCGGGTGGTTCTGTAGTGGCCATTCTGCGTGTGGGCCAAGTTTCTGAAATTACAAGATGGCGGCGGGCGGTCACGGGCCGCATTCTAGAAATTGATCATTTCGGAAGGCTTGATCTTCCGATGTTGGTTTCAGGCCTCTCAGAAGCGCTTTGATCTCTAAAATAACTTTGTCGGGCCGCGGGTTAGAAAGGAGTTTTTAACCTAAACAGAGGATGAATTAAATCGTGACGATCTGTGAGTCGTCTTGTGGTCATGATCGGGAGGTCGACCGTGCGTTCAAGGCCCGCGCTTCGCATTTTAAGTACCTGCGGACTTTGTCTGATTATGTCCGCATGTGGAACAGATGTTGTTCGCATGTCGGAGCAGCTCAATCCTTTCGCGGGCTCGGCCCGTTTTGATCCGAAGACAACCGGATCTCTTTCGAAATCTCAGAATAGCGGGTTAACCCCTGCTTCGGATGTCGGCTCAACAGACGAGATTGTTCAGAGCAGTGGCCCGATCGCTTCCGCTCCTTTGACGGCTCCTGGCAATGCGCCGTCATCCGCTCAATCCCCTGTTGTGGCGAAGGCGCAACCGCCCGTCGCGTCACAAAAAGTGGCTTCGCTCTCTGCGCCGGTCGTGAATTCAAAAGCGGTCGCTTCGGCTCCTGATGGCGGTAAATGGGTCACCGATGGCGGCACGGAAGTTACTTTAGCCAAGGACGAGAGCGTAAAAACTTTGTCAGATCGTTATGGCGTTCCCGAAGAGGCGATCCGCAGCGCGAATGGTCTGAAAGCAAATGCAAAACCAAAAGCAGGCACGAAGCTTATCATTCCAGTACATGTCGCTTCTGGTGTTCAACCCACAAAAGTAAAGGCGCAGCAAACCAAAACGGCTGCTCTTGCTTCACCCGCGCAAAGCGATACGCCTGTAGATACTGCAAAGTCGGACGTTTCGAAGGCTGACGCGAAAAAGCTTTCGCAAACAAAAACGCCTACCAAAACTGAGCCGGCGCAAGCGCAACAAGCAGCTCTCGAAACACCGGCAACATCTGCGCCAACGGATCCTGCAAATGCTTCGGATGCCACCAAAGTTAGCAATGTCGGTTTCCGTTGGCCTGCCAAGGGCCGCATCATTCAAACC
>RFZR01000391.1 GCA_009920595.1 Alphaproteobacteria bacterium
GGCGTGATGATGCTCGCGCATACGGTGCATGACATTCAAGTTTTCAAACGCCATGTGCACGCCAATCGTTTGCAAGGCATCGATAATGAGTGGCTGACGGCAGAACAAGCGAAAGAGTTCTGCCCCATTCTCAACATTGAAAAAAATATGCGCTACCCGATTTTGGGTGCCGCACTTCAACGTCGTGGGGGCACCGCGCGTCACGATGCGGTGGCGTGGGGTTATGCACGTGCCGCAAGCGCGATGGGTGTCGACATCATTCAGAATTGCGAAGTAAAGGGCATTCGCCGCGATGCGAATGGCGCAGTGACAGGTGTTGAAACGACCAAGGGTTTTATTGGCACGAAAAAAATCGGCGTTGTTGCAGCTGGTCACACAAGTGTGATCATGCAGATGGCCGATGTGCGCATGCCCCTTGAATCCTATCCGCTGCAAGCGCTTGTGTCGGAACCGATCAAGCCGATCATGCCCTGCGTTGTGATGTCGAACACGATCCACGCCTATATGTCGCAATCCGATAAAGGCGAACTCGTGATTGGCGCGGGCACCGATGCTTATACGTCTTATAGCCAAACAGGTGGTCTGCACATCACGACGCATACGCTTGATGCGATTTGCGAACTCTTCCCTGTTGTGCGCCGCATGCGCATGCTCAGAAATTGGGGTGGCATTGTTGATGTGACACCGGATCGCTCACCCATTCTCGCAAAGACTCCGGTCAAGGGGCTTTATGTGAATTGCGGTTGGGGCACAGGCGGCTTCAAAGCAACGCCGGGTTCCGCGCATGTCTTCGCGCATACGATTGCACGCGACGAACCGCATCCGATCAATGCCGGTTTCACGATTGAACGTTTCAAGACCGGTCGTTTGATTGACGAAGCGGCTGCCGCAGCGGTCGCGCATTAAAGGGAGTGTGAGTGATGTTGTTAATTCCTTGCCCTCATTGCGGCGAACGTCCTGAACTTGAATTTCGTTATGCCGGTGAAGCGCATGTTGCGCGCCCTGCTGATCCGATGAAAACAACAGATGAAGAATGGGCGGAGTATCTTTATTTCCGCTCGAATCCAAAAGGCCTTCACATCGAACGTTGGCGGCATATTTCCGGCTGCGCGCGGTTCTTCAATTGTGTGCGTGACACGGTGAGTGACAAGATTTTGAAAACTTATAAAGCGGGTGAACCGCGCATTGATCTTTCACAATTCGAGAAGGGGGCCAACTGATGAGCCTTCATCTTCGTACCAAACAATCGGGTCGTATTGATCGCTCGAAGCCGTTGACTTTTACCTTTGATGGTAAAAGCTACAAAGGCTTTCATGGTGATACGCTTGCTTCGGCTTTGCTCGCCAATGGCGTTCATCTCATGGGTCGTTCTTTCAAATATCATCGCCCGCGCGGTGTTGTGACAGCGGGATCTGATGAGCCCAATGCGCTTGTGAGTGTCGGTGTTGGCGCACGTCACACGCCGAATTTGCGCGCCACGCAAGTCGAGCTTTA
>RFZR01000392.1 GCA_009920595.1 Alphaproteobacteria bacterium
GCCCAAGTGGGCGATGACGCATCTTCGAAATCGGTCATGAACACGCGTGCGCCGGAATTCAGCGCATTAATGATCATTTTTTTATCAACCGGACCTGTGATCTCGACGCGACGATCAAGAAGATCGGTTGGTAAGGGAGCGACCGTCCAAGAGCCTTCGCGCACAGATTTTGTCTCGGCCAGAAAATCAGGCAGCGCGCCTTTATCGAAGTTCTTCTGTCGTTCTTGGCGTGCATCAAGAAGCGCTAAACGCGTCGCGTTGAATTTCTTATGCAGGGCCTCGAGGAAAGCGAGCGCGTCCGCGCTCAGAATTTCGTCATAACGGGGCTTCAGCGCGCCGGTCACTTTGATTGCGGTCATAATAGAGGTCCACCTGTATGCGGTTTGGGTTTCTTGATGTCATCCGCAGCTTAATGCCGCGTTTCTGAAATGCATTGACCGGAAAGGGAAGGGGCGCGCAACGCGAAAAGCGCTGAATTCCCCAAAGGGATAAGGTCTCTCCAGTTTGTGAAGACAATTTTCAAGATCATGTCATTAGCTTTTCAGAAGCCGCTGTAAAGAGGGATTTTCTCGTCTGCATAACTGCTCTCAAGTGAGCGCGGATTTCCCTGAATTCTTTATCGGGCGCTTACGCGGGCCTGCTTTTATGGCGTTTCGGGGCGCAGGAGCGCTCTGCGGGGCTTGAGCGTGAGCGCCGCCATCCAGAAGGGGATATGACGATGTTTGACGGGACAGAAGGCCCGCAGGGCACCGCAGAGGGGGCCTTAGAGGCAGAACGACTAATTGTTGAGGCGATCAACGCAGCGGACCGGATTGAGGCGCATTGCCTATTCAATCTTGCGGCGGCACGGGGCGCGCGGGACGCTTTGAGGTTGCGGCAGGAACTTGCCGCTGAGATGACACCGACAGAAATCGCCATCGCCCAACGCCGCGCCCGGGATCTGATCCATCACTATTCGTGACGGCCCTAAGAAGAGACCGCGCCGCTTGCCAAAGCGGATTGAAATGGGGCATATCGCGCGTAACGGAGACGTGGCCGAGAGGCTGAAGGCACTCGTTTGCTAAATGAGCATACCCAGAAATGGGTATCGTGGGTTCGAATCCCACCGTCTCCGCCACTGGCATGAATTGGCGGAGCGGCTTTTAGCGTTCAAATTGCGCGTTTAAACAGCGCGTTTGAATTTTCCTTGTCGATCCTGCGCACCATCCCTCTTCCCGCCAAATGATTTCGCTTTGTGCGCACGATAGGGTTTGGCATTTGCTGAAGGCGCGTCGCCCGCGCGCGTTGGACGGGCTTTTGCACCAAAAGGTTTTTTGCCCGTCTTTGGTTTAAAGCTTCTCGACGCGTCGCGATCTTGCGCGGGCGCATTACGATCATCCTTACGTTTTGGCGCACGGTTATCATCGAAGCGATCATTCTTCGCGCGTGTCGGCTGTCCTTCAAATGTTGAAGGCTTGCGATCATCAAATGAGAAAGCCTTGCGGGCAGGGCGA
>RFZR01000393.1 GCA_009920595.1 Alphaproteobacteria bacterium
GTGATCGGTAAATATCACCCGCATGGCGATCAATCGATCTATGATGCGCTTGTGCGCATGGCGCAGGATTTCTCCATGCGCCTGCCGCTCATTGACGGACAAGGCAATTTCGGTTCGGTCGATGGCGATCCTGCGGCCGCGATGCGTTACACTGAAGTGCGGCTTGCAAAGCCGGCAATGTCCATTGTTACCGATCTTGATGAAGACACGGTTGATTTCCAACCGAATTATGATGGCTCCGAAAGCGAGCCAGTCGTACTTCCCGCGCGGTTTCCGAATCTTCTCGTGAATGGGGCAGGCGGTATCGCGGTCGGCATGGCCACCAATATTCCGCCGCATAATTTGGGCGAAGTGATCGACGCATGTTTGGCCTATATTGCGGATCCGGCAATTGACATCGATCGTTTGATTGAAATTGTTCCCGGCCCTGATTTTCCGACGGGCGGGACTATTCTTGGTCGGGGCGGTGTGCGCGCCGCCTATCATCTCGGGCGCGGCTCTGTCGTTGTGCGCGCGAAAGCGACGATTGAGAGCGGCAAACAAGGTCGTGAAGCGATCATCATCACCGAAATTCCCTATCAGGTGAACAAAGCGCATTTGATTGAAAAGATCGCCGAGCTTGTGCGCGAAAAACGTGTTGAGGGCATTTCCGATCTTCGCGATGAATCGGATCGCGACGGGATGCGTATTGTGATCGAATTGAAACGCGACGCGGTTGGCGACGTCGTTCTCAATCAGCTCTGGCGCTTCACGCAATTACAATCAAGTTTCGGTTGCAACATGGTCGCTTTGAATGGTGGCCGTCCGGAGGTCTTCACTCTTCTTGATTTCATTCGCGCTTTTGTTGAATTCCGCGAAGAGGTCGTAAGCCGTCGTACAAAATTCCGCCTCGGCAAAGCGCGTGATCGCGCGCATGTTTTGGTCGGTCTTGCGATCGCGGTTGCGAATATAGACGAGATCATTCATCTTATTCGGACCGCACCTGATCCGAATGCAGCGCGTGAAGCCATGATGGCGCGTGACTGGCCGGCGCAAGATGTGGCGGCCCTTGTCGAATTGATCGCTGATCCGCGCCATAAAGTTTCGCATGAAGGCACTTATCGTTTATCGGACGCGCAAGCGCGCGCCATTCTCGAATTACGTCTTGCTCGGTTGACGGCGCTCGGTCGCGATGAGATCGCCGATGAGCTCAACAAGATAGCCGCCGAGATTGCCGATTACCTCGATATCTTACGTTCACGTGAACGCATTATGTCGATTATATCTGATGAATTGAATGAGGTGAAATCCGCCTATGCGACGCCGCGGAAGACCGGCTTTGTTGAATGGGATGCCGATGTTGAAGACGAAGACCTGATCCAGAGACAGGATATGGTCGTGACCGTCTCGCATGCAGGCTATATCAAGCGCGTGCCGCTTTCGACCTATCGCGCACAAAAGCGCGGTGGCAAAGGACGCTCGGGCATGCAGACGCGT
>RFZR01000394.1 GCA_009920595.1 Alphaproteobacteria bacterium
GGCAATACGGGTCTTGTCGGAGGCAGCGTGCCGCTCGGACGCGGCGATGAAATTCTTTTATCGTTTCAACGTATGAACCGCATTCGCGCGATGGATTCCAGTTCCGATACGGTGATCGTTGAAGCGGGGGCAACGCTTGCCGCGCTTCAAGACAAAGCCGAAGAGGCTGGGCGGCTTTTCCCGTTATCGCTTGCTTCAGAAGGGACAGCAACGGTTGGCGGCGCGATTGCGACCAACGCCGGTGGCACAGCGGCACTCACCTATGGCACAATGCGCGATCTTGTTTTGGGTCTTGAAATTGTTTTGCCCGATGGAACGCTCCTCAACACGCTCACAACATTGCGCAAAGATAATACAGGCTATCATCTTGCTTCGCTGTTCATGGGGGCCGAAGGCACGCTCGGCGTGATCACAGCAGCAAGTTTGAAATTATTTCCTTTGCCACGCGCGCGGCATACAGGATTTTGCGGTGTGAAATCGCCGCGTGAAGCTTTGAAACTCTTTCATCATCTTAAAAACAATGCAGGCCCTTCGCTCACGACCTTCGAGTTGATGCCGCGCTTTGCCATTGAGATCGCGCTCACTCATATTCCGGGCCTTCGCGATCCTTTATCGGAACCGCATGAATGGTACGTCATGCCGGAATTTTCATTTTTTGATTCAGATGACGCGCATGAGAAAGCCGCTTTGTGGCTGAGCGAAGCGATTGAAGCCGGTTATGTGGATGACGCCGTGATTTCTGAATCGCTTTCACAACGCGATGCGTTTTGGGCCATTCGTGAATCGATTCCTGAGGCGCAGGTGCGTGAAGGGCCTTCGATCAAACATGACATTTCCGTGCCAATTGCCGAGATCCCTGATTTTATCGAGACCGTATGCGCGGAGATTGTTGAGGATCTGCCAGGGATCAGGCCGTGCGTCTTTGGTCATGTGGGGGACGGCAATCTGCATTTTAATTTGCAAGCGCCAAAAACTATGGATGAAGCGTCTTATGCAAAACATGCTGAGAGGCTTCACGCGCTTGTTTATCGCCATGTTGTCGCGCGTAAAGGATCAGTCTCGGCAGAGCATGGCATTGGTCAAGTCAAACGGGCGCAGCTTGCAGCCACCAAAGATCCGCATGTGCTTGCCATGATGCGACAAATCAAAGCGGTGATTGATCCTGAAGGCCGCATGAATCCCGGTAAGGTGCTTTAAAAATAAATGTCCTTCGACTCGTCGCTTCGCGACGGCTCAGGATGAGGTATAGCATAACATCATTATGGTGAGCCGCGCCGAAGGCGCGTGTCGAACCATCAAGAAAACTAAAACAAACTCGCTTGGTCGTCTGATTTCTCTTTTTTGCGCGGCGGCTTTTTCTCGGTGATCGCGTCCCCGTCAATTTTTCCTCGACGCGGATCAAAAGCCTCAATCGTCAACAGGTCATCTGATGCGGGCACCATCAGATGGGCAATTTTTTCGGGCGCGTTTAA
>RFZR01000395.1 GCA_009920595.1 Alphaproteobacteria bacterium
GTCGACGCGGCTGAAGGCCCGATGCCGCAAACAAAATTCGTCGTGTCGAAAGCCTTGAAGCTCGGCCTTCGCCCGATTGTCGCGATCAACAAGATCGACAAGCCGGAAGCGCGCGCGAATGAAGTGGTGAACGAAGTGTTCGATCTCTTCGCCGCACTTGATGCCACCGATGAGCAGCTGGATTTCCCCATTCTCTATGGGTCAGCCAAGCAAGGTTGGATGTCGAAAGATCCGGATGGTCCGAAGGATTCGCTCGGTCCAATGTTTGATTTGGTGCTTGAGCATGTCGCGCCACCAAAGACGGAAGAAGGTTCTTTCCGTTTGCTTGGTACAATCCTCGAAGCCAATCCTTATTTGGGCCGCATCGTTACCGGCCGCATCACGTCAGGCTCTGTGAAGCCTAACCAAACTTTCAAAGTCTTGTCGGCTGATGGCAAAGTGATCGAGCAAGGCCGCATTTCGAAAGTGCTTGGTTTCCGTGGTCTTGAGCGCGTTCCGGTTGATATTGCTGAAGCCGGCGACATCGTCGCGATTGCCGGTATGGAAAAAGGCACTGTGGCCGACACATTCTGCGATATGTCAATCGATGTGCCTTTGCCCGCGCACCCGATTGATCCGCCGACCGTGACGATGCAATTCCGTGTGAATGACTCGCCGCTTGCGGGCACTGAAGGTGACAAGGTCACGAGCCGCATGATCCGCGATCGTCTGATGAAAGAAGCGGAAGGCAATATCGCGCTGCGCATCACAGAATCTGCAGACAAGGATTCATTCGAAGTCGCAGGCCGTGGCGAATTGCAGCTTGCGATTCTAATCGAAACCATGCGTCGCGAAGGCTTTGAGCTTGCAGTGTCGCGTCCGAAAGTCGTGTTCTCGCGCGATCCGGATACGAATGAAATTTTGGAACCGATCGAAGAGGTCGTCATCGACGTTGATGAAGAACATTCGGGCGTTGTTGTGCAGAAAATGTCGGAACGCAAAGCCGATATGATGGAAATGCGTCCGTCGGGCGGTAATCGTCTGCGTCTCGTGTTCCATGCGCCGACACGCGGTCTTATTGGTTATCTCGGCGAATTGCTCACCGATACACGCGGCACCGCGATCATGAACCGACTGTTCCATGCTTATGGTCCTTACAAGGGCGAATTGCAGGGCCGTCGCAACGGCGTTCTGATTTCGAACGAAGCGGGTGAAGCCGTTGCTTACGCTTTGTGGAATTTGGAAGATCGCGGCCCGATGATGATCGAGCCCGGCTGGAAAGTGTATCAAGGCATGATCGTTGGCGAACATACGCGCGACAATGATCTTGAAGTGAATGTGCTCAAAGGCAAGAAGCTCACGAATATTCGCGCCGCCGGTAAGGATGAAGCCGTGCGCCTCACACCGCCGATCCGCATGACACTCGAAAAAGCGCTCGCTTATATTCAAGACGACGAGCTTCTCGAAGTGACGCCAAAGTCGATCCGTTTG
>RFZR01000396.1 GCA_009920595.1 Alphaproteobacteria bacterium
AACGGTAGCAATTTTATCGGTGTGGAAAGATTTGCCGCTGCCTCTCGGTTTGCAACCGCACGAAACCGTGCTGTTGGTGCTGACTTTATTCATCAGCACTTTGACGCTTGGTACCGGCCGCACAACCGTGTTGCACGGTGCAGTTCATCTTGTGATTTTTGGCGTGTTCATTTTTACCGCCGCCGCGCCCTGATTATTTCGCCGCGAAACAGGCCACAAGACGTGATTGCTTTTCTTCAAGCTCTGGCGCGCGTTCAGAACATTCACGCATCGCGAGCGGGCAGCGCGGATGGAACGCGCAGCCGGAGGGCGGATTAAAGGGTGATGGCATTTCACCCTGTAAAACGATGCGCTCTTTTTTATGATGCGGATCGGCCACCGGCGTCGCTGAAAGAAGCGCGCGCGTGTAGGGATGTTGCGGGTTTGCGAATAAAACATCGCGGCTGGCAACTTCAACCGCATGACCGAGATAGATCACCATCACACGATCGGCGATATGGCGCACAACCGAGAGATCATGGCTGATGAAGAGATAGGCAAGGCCGAATTCCTGCTGCAATTCAGCAAGAAGATTAAGCACCTGCGCGCGAATTGACACATCAAGCGCGGAGACCGGCTCATCAAGCACGAGAATTTTCGGACGCAACATCAAAGCGCGCGCAATTGCGATGCGTTGGCGTTGACCGCCTGAAAACATATGCGGATAACGATCGGCAAATTCAGGGCGAAGGCCAACGCGTCTCATCATTTCGGCCACAGCCTTTTGACGGTCAGCTCGCGATAGAGATGTGTTGACGATAAGAGGTTCTTCGAGCGCATCGCCAATCGTTTGGCGCGGATTAAGTGAACCATAAGGATTTTGAAAAACAATTTGTACTTCACGGCGCAGCGCTTTGCGGTCAGCGGCGCTCGCGGTTGAAAGGTCAACGCCATTGATTGTGAGTGCGCCGGCGGTGGGTGTTTCGATCATCGTGATCAAGCGTGCGAGCGTTGATTTGCCGGATCCCGATTCGCCAACAACAGCGAGCGTCTTGCCGCTTTCCAGATCAAAGCTCACATCGGCTAGTGCATGCACGATCGCTTGTTTGGTGAAGACGCCACGCTTCACGGCATAGTCACGCGTCAATCCTTTGGCTTGAAGAACCACGCTCATGCCGCAGCTCCTGCGGTCTGAGGCACACCTTGCGAAAGCGGCGTATGGCAGAGCGCGCGACCAAAACCATCAGAAGCGTGACGAGGCTTCACGCGATGGCAGTGCTCACTTGCGAAAGTGCAACGCGGCGCAAACATGCATCCTTGCAGGCGATCAAATTGTCCGGGCACAACGCCCGGGATAGAAGGCAACACACGACCCGTTGCGCGCTCCGGTAATGCTGCGAGCAACGCCGATGTATAAGGATGACGAGGTTCGCGGAAGAGGCCCTCCGTCTTTTGCGCCTCAACTTGTTGCCCTGCATATTGCACAACAAC
>RFZR01000397.1 GCA_009920595.1 Alphaproteobacteria bacterium
GCTTCAGCCTGCCAAATCAATCCGATACCAAAAACAGCGGCCATACCGAGAATGAATGTCATTCCGGCAATCAAAGTTAGACTCGCAACTTTTGATGATGAGATTCCGGTTGCCGAATAAATCCAGTAACGAACGGCGCCTGCGGTCAGCCACGGAAAGCCCAGCGTGAAAGAGATGGCGTAACTTGTGAAAGATGCGAAAGCGACGCGTGCCACATGCGCTTTGATCGCCAATTGGCGCATCGCTAAGGCATCATAACCGGTGAGAAACAGATAACTCAAAAGCGTAAAGACAACAGCGAGACCAATTTGCTCACGTCCCGCTTTATGAAAAGCGGCGATGACATCATCGGGTTTCACTTCGCCCGCAACGCGATAGAGAACATAAAGCGCCGCGCCAAACAGAATGACACTCGCCACGGCGCCAAAAATATTCATGCCTTGCCGCTCTTTAGGCGGCTCAACGGCAGATGATTTCGGAGAAGGCGCGCGTTCCGTCATGAAGACAATATAAGGCAACCAGAGCGAAGCAGGTTCCGTTCTATGACGGCTCGACCGGGCGAAAGCAAGGCAAGGGCCCCTTAAAGACCCGCCGCAGCCTCAAGTGAGGACGAAGCCACGCCGATTTCGCCTGCAGCGGCCAGGATTTGCGCCCACGTCGCGGGATCAACCGGAATTCCGTCACGAAGCCGCTCGGTCCGTGTTTTGCGCTCAGGGTCACCCGGTAAAAGAACAGAAGGGTCGGCACCCGGCGCGGGGCTTTGGACCCATGTGATCATCTCTTCCAGTTCACGGAAATAGGACGACGCGGTGCCAATCCGGTTTGGCGCGATCAGAATAGAGAGCATATTGTTGACAATGGCTTTACGCGTCACAACGCCCTTAATCGCCTCACCGCCCGTGAGCGCCCCTGCCAAGGCTTCGCAGGCAAATGCCAGTGTCCACCCTTTATGCTCACCGAAAGGCAGAATGGCACCGCGTGGATCGGTGAACAAAGTTGCTGGATCATTTGTGGGACGTCCTGCTGCATCAATCAAAGTGCCTTCAGGCACTGTGATGCCCTTGTTGTAAGCCACACGAATTTTTCCATGCGCCAAACGGCTTGTAGCAAAATCAACAATCACGGCCGCGTGGCCTTCACGCGGAATGCCAATCGAGATCGGATTCGTGACAACACGGGCAACCGTTCCGCCGAAAGGTGCTACAACCGGTTCCGCGATCACATTCACAAAATGAATTGAGACAAGACCTGCCGCCGCGCATTGCTCGGCCCAATGACCAATACGTCCGATATGATGACTGTTATGCAATGCGACAATCGAAGAGCCGTGCACTTTCGCCCGTTCAATACCCATCACCATCGCGTCATGCGCGATGCTTTGTCCGAGACCTAAACCGCCGTCAAGAACAAGTGTTGAACCTATTTCAGAGATCAAGCGCGGCGACGCATTGAGTTTCAACTCATCGACTT
>RFZR01000398.1 GCA_009920595.1 Alphaproteobacteria bacterium
CTCGACAAGATAACGCCCGCGATTCCATTCAGCGGATTGCTTCGTATCAGGCGTAATCACTGAGCTCGTGAGATAAAGCAATTTCCAAAAGCCGACACCTTGGCGGATTGAAAAAGGAAATGCCAGATCATGAGCGGGCGCTTTGCCTTCAACCGCTGGCAAGCTTTTCAAATACGCAAAAATATCGGCTACATCATCGGCACTCATGCCGCGATAGGACGAATAGGGAAAGGCGGGATAATAATGTTGACCTTGAGGCGAAACGCCTTCGCGCATCGCGCGGATAAATTCCGCTTCACTCCATTCTCCAATGCCATCTTTTTTATCCGGTGAGATATTTGGCGGATGGAATGTACCAAAGGGTGTGACAAGCGGTTTGCCACCTGAGAGTTTCATGCGCGTCTCGTCATCGGACGCGGCATGACAAGAGGCGCAACCACTGGCGTTAAACAGCGTCTTGCCATTCTCAAGATCACGCGCGCGTGTAGGTTCAAGAGCGCGATCGCCGCGTAAAACCGTATAGGCTTGCGGATGAGTGGCCATGAAAAAAGCGGCAGCCGCAAGGACCGCCGCAATCACGAGAAAAGAAATCAGACGACGCATCAAAGAGCCATCAATCTTTCACACGATAGGCTTCATGGCAGGCGCCACAATTTTTAAGGAGTGCCGGAATTGTGGCCTTGAAGCTGGCCTCGTCCTTGATCGATGCTTGTGCTGCAGCGACTTCAGTCTTGAATTTTTCATTCGCAGCTTTGAAGCCTGCCGCATCGCTCCAGATCTTTGGTGAGGCTTCGGTGTTTTCGCCTTTCTCTGAACCTTTCGGGAAAAGCGTTACGAATTTGGCATTGCCTTCGGCATAGGTAGCAAGGCTCTTTTTGACGTCATCAAGGGAGAAAGGTTTTTCGCCTTTCAGCATGGCAGCAAGCGGCTTTGTCGCGCCACCAAAGCTTTTCATGACCGCTTGTCGATCAGCGATGGGAGAGGCGGCCAGTGCGGCCGTGGCCAAAAGGAGGGCGGAGCCCACGAGAACAGAACGGTGGATCATGGAGTTGCTTTCATAGAAGCGGTTGACGGTGCATTCCACGAAATGCATTTGTGGAATAATGACGCATTGGTGTTGCTTTATGGCTTTTTGACGGCTCGTTATCCGTGGACTAGGTATAATCCGACTAAAGTCGATCATGGTTGAAGGTTGGTAAATTAAATTGAGTGAGGAGATTTTGTAATGCCTGATCTTGTAAGTCTCTTGCGGGATGGGGCGACCAATCTTTGGCTCTTCATTCCAACCGCTGTTTTGCTCGGTGCTTTACACGGGCTTGAGCCGGGTCACTCAAAGACCATGATGGCGGCATTCATCATCGCAGTTCGTGGGACGGTGGGGCAGGCAATCCTGCTCGGCCTTGCGGCAACGATCTCGCACACATTGATCGTATGGCTCGTGGCTTTGTTGGGGCTTCATTTCGGCTCTGC
>RFZR01000399.1 GCA_009920595.1 Alphaproteobacteria bacterium
ATCTCGTCGGCGTTTTCTTCGCCCGTCATCGCAGCAGTCGCAAAGCCGTCGCCGATCTCGACGCCTTTCACCGCATTGATGCCCATGAAAGCCGAGGCGATATCGCCATCAAGCTTGCCATAAAGCGGCGCGCCCCAACCGGCGGGCACATTCTCAGCGATGACTTCAATGACCGCGCCCACAGAGGAGCCGCTTTTGCGAATCTCATCGAGATAGGATTCGAAAAATTTTGCTTGTTCCGGATCGGGGCAGAAGAAGGGATTGTTGTTCACTTCATTCCAATCCCACCGCGCGCGCTCAATTTTATGCGGACCCATTTGCACGAGCGCCGCGCGGATGATCACGTTCGGAATGATTTTGCGCGCAATCGCACCGGCGGCCACACGCGCTGCAGTTTCGCGCGCGGAGGAGCGTCCGCCGCCGCGATAATCGCGAATGCCATATTTCGCGTCATAAGTGAGATCGGCATGACCGGGGCGAAATTTGTCTTTGATATCGCCATAGTCTTTCGAGCGCTGATCGGTGTTTTCAATCATCAACGCGATCGGTGTGCCGGTGGTCACTTGCTTGCCGGTCTTCTCGTCTGTGAACACGCCCGAGAGAATTTTCACTTCATCGGCTTCACGGCGTTGTGTCGTGAAACGCGATTGGCCCGGCTTTCGGCGATCAAGATCACTTTGAATATCCGCCACATCCAATTCGATGCGTGGCGGGCACCCATCAACCACACAGCCAAGCGCCACCCCGTGGCTCTCGCCAAAGGTCGTGACGCGGAACATGTGGCCGAATGTGTTGAAGGACATGAGTTTAAACGCGGTTTGAAATCGGAGCGCCCTTTCTAGGGCGCGTGAGCGGCAGGGTCAAACCAAGGCCCGCAAAAAGGGTTAATGCCAGCGGAAACGGCCTTCCGCGAATTCCAGCACGCGGCCTTGATGGATTTCGTGGCGCGGCGCGTCATCAGGCGAGAGCCCCGCGGCCAGCACCATCAGAGCGCGGGCGACGCCGCCATGTGACACGGCGACGATTTCGCTTTTCACCGTTTCAAGCCAAAGGCCGATGCGGTTGGTGAGCATCTCATAGCTCTCGCCTTGAGGGGGCACATAACCCCATTTGTTTTTCATGCGCTCGGCTTCGGCCAGTGGTTCGGATTTTCTCAGTTCTGCCCATGTGAAGCCTTCCCAAGCTCCGAAGGTGATTTCTTTCAATTGGTCTTCGGTTTGATAGGCTTTCGGATCAAGCCCGATCGCGCGGCGCGCAATTTCGGCGGTTTCGCGTGTACGTCCCAAGGGGCTCACAATCCATTGTGAGCGCAGGGGATCATCAAGAAGTTTTGTGAGGCGACGGCCCACATCTTCAGCCTGAATGCGCCCGAGCGCATTGAGGGGAATATCTTTTTGTCCTTGCAAGCGGCCTTCGACATTCCAGTCGGTTTCGCCATGCCGAACAAAGAGTATGCGCGGCCGCGCCGA
>RFZR01000400.1 GCA_009920595.1 Alphaproteobacteria bacterium
CGGCCTTGCCGCCGTGCCTCTACTCGGCGAGCCTCTCACAATACCGCTGATCATCGGCATGATTCTCGTCTCCGCCGGGACTTATTTTGCCGCGCGCCCGTCGCGTAAAGAGGCCTGATAGTCGGCTCGCTTTCGGTGCTGCGAGAGGCCGCTTGCAGCGCGGCAATCCGCAGCGCTTCCAAAGACGAGGGCTGGGCCCTATATCAGGCGCAATATCATTCTCGTAACTTTTGAGGGACCGCGCCATGTCCATCCGCCCCGTTCGCCATATTTCTGGAACGACCCCGCATCTTGAAGGCGCGGGCGTAAGCCTGCAGCGCGTGTTCGGCTTCGGTGATCCGAGCCTCACAGATCCGTTTCTGATGATGGATGATTTCCGCAATGACCGGCCGGAAAATTACGTGCGCGGATTCCCTTGGCACCCGCATCGCGGCATCGAAACGATCACTTATGTGCTCGCCGGCGAAGTCGAGCATGGTGACAGCCTCGGCAATCGAGGCACCTTGGGCGCAGGTGATGTGCAGTGGATGACGGCAGGCTCCGGCATTCTCCATCAGGAAATGCCCAAAGGCGACAGCAAGGGTCGCATGCACGGGTTCCAGCTTTGGGCCAATCTGCCTTCGCATTTGAAAATGACGAGCCCCCGCTATCAAGACGTGAAATCAAAAGAGATTCCCGAAATCGTCGATGATGACGGCACAGCGGTGCGCGTTGTGGTCGGTGAATTTTGGGGCAAGAAAGGCCCGGTTGATGGGATTGCAGCCGATCCTCAATATCTCGATGTTTTTGTGCCGCCGGGTAAACGCAAAGTGTTGCCGGTTGATACGTATCGCTCCGCTTTTGCCTATATTTTCGAAGGCTCGGCCACCTTCCGTGATGCATCAAAACCCTTTGGTGTATTGGTTGAAAAAGAAGTCGACGGCGAAGAAGTGCATGTGCGCGATATGAGCGGTAATCGCACGCTTGTTGTGTTTGGCGCAGGCGATGAAATCGTCGTGCAGGCGGGTGAACAGGGCGTGCGTTTCTTACTTGTCTCAGGCGCACCGATCCGCGAACCGGTGGCTTGGCACGGACCGATTGTGATGAACACGCGCGAGGAGTTGATGACCGCCGTGCGTGAATTGCAAAACGGCACTTTCATCAAAGAAGGCGTGATGCGCTAAGTCGCATCACGCAGGCTTACGCGATCTCAAACGCTCTTAATGCAAACGGAATTCGTGACCGACAAGCCGCAATTCCGCAGGCTTGATAAGTTTCTCATGAGCAACGCGCACCGAATGAATCGCGCCTTCAATTGAATGCGACCAGAAATCGAGAAACTTTTTAAGCTCGGGAAAATCCGGCGCGAGGTCATAAGTCTGCCAGACGAAAGTCTGTAAAATTTTCGGATGATCCGGCAGGCGATAAAGAATGTCGGCGGTTGCCAGACCATAGCCTTCAAGCTGTTTGCGAAACGCGTCATCCACCAC
>RFZR01000005.1 GCA_009920595.1 Alphaproteobacteria bacterium
ATCACGATACCGGGCGTGCAATAACCGCATTGAGAGCCATGCCGCTCAACCATAGCGTCTTGAATGGGATGAAGACCTTTCGATGTTTCAAGGTCTTCAACCGTGATGACTTCGGCGCCATCCGCTTGACCCAAAAGCAAAATGCAAGCATTCACCGGCTCATAAACAAGGCGACCATGACGCTCGCGCGCAAGCACAACAGTACAGGCACCGCAATCACCTTCAGCGCAGCCTTCCTTTGTTCCCGTTGAACGTTCGGACAGACGTATCCACTCAAGCAATGTCATGCGCGGATCGGCATTGCTGACATCAATGCGCTGACCCCGTCTTAAAAAACTGATGGTTGAACGCGACATCGCTCAGCTCCCGCGATAGGTCGAGAAACCATAAGGAGAAACGAGCAGAGGCACGTGATAATGACGCCGCTCGGAAATGCCGAAACGGATCGGCACCACATCGAGAAATGCAGGCTCGGGCAAAATGATCCCGCGCGCGCGGAAATAATCCCCCGCAGCAAAACTTAATTCATAAATGCCGAACTGAAAGTCATCGCCCTCAAGCAGGGGCGCATCTGCGCGGCCATCCGCATTGGTGCGAATGGATTTCAAAACGCGACCATCCGAGAGGCGGGTCAAAGTGACTGCAAGGCCGTGGGCCGGACAGCCATGGGCGGTATCGAGAACATGAGTCGTCAGTTTCATGACTTGATCATGCCTCAATTTTTAACCTGAAAGAAGGGGAATAATCCGCAAAACGCGGCTGCCTGGCCTAATTTCGGGGCGAATGGAAGCGATAATCGGTGATTTGCCGATAGGTCTGTGCCGGTCGCAACACCGGATCGCCAAAATGGGCCCGATTGGGACTATCTGGCGGACGCTGCGGCTCGAGGCAAAAGCCAGCCCGGGCCGTCAGCCGCTTCATGCCGATCCCTGGCACGGGGACGTTCAAATTTTTAGCATCGTAGAATTGGATGCAGGGCTCCGTGGTCCACACTTCAAGGCTCAGTCCATTACGACTTGATTTGACGGTGGCGGCGCGGTTCAACGCTCCAGAATTCTGTCTCAGCATGAAATTTTGATCATAATGAAACACGCCGCCTTCAGCGCTTTGATACCAGATGGGGCGAAGCGTTCTGAAATCATAAGGCGTGTCGGTGACTTGCCGAATTTCACCCGTTGGAATGAGTTCCGGATCAAGCGTCGTGATGAAATCTGACTCAATTTGTAATTGATGATCGAGAATATCTTCGGATCCATCAAGATTGAAATAAGAATGTAAGGCGAGATTGATGATCGTTGGTCGATCCGTCATCGCCATGATCTCAGTCCTCAATGTGAGATCATCAACAAAGCGATAGGTCAGCGTTGTTGTTAATTGACCCGGATATCCGCCATCGCCATCACGCGAAACAAGAACCAGGGTCACAGAAGATTCGTCATAAGCGGCCACTTGCCATGGACGTTGTCCAAACCCCGCCGAGCCACCATGAAGATTATGTTTTCCAAGAAAATTCTTCTCTAATTGATAGGCCTCTCCATCAATCGAAAATTTTCCGTCCCGAATGCGATTGGCATAACGTCCCGCCAATGCGCCCAGATGCGGCGAATATTTGATATAATCTTCAAGCTTTTCGAGGCCCAAAACAACACGCTGCTTTTCCCCGCGCACGGGAACGACAAAATCACGAATGACGGCGCCCCAATTCAAAATGAGCGCTTCAGCGCCCGCTTTCGAGCGGATGCCTATTTCATAAATTGGTTCGTCACCAATCTGACCGAAAAGACGTCGTGCCATTTTATTTTTTGACCTTTAATGAATTACCAGCTGCCAATATTAGGCATCGAAGTCCATGGCTCCTCAAGCGGCAAAGCATCGCCCCGCTGCAGAAGTTCGACAGAAATACCATCAGGTGATTTTATAAAGGCCATGCGACCATCACGCGGGGGACGATTGATCAACACGCCTTTATCCATCAACATTTTGCAGTATTCATAGATGTTATCGACGCGGTATGCGAGATGACCAAAATTACGACCACCGCCATATTCATGCTCATCCCAATTATAAGTGAGCTCAATTGTGGGTGATGTTGTGGCTGCGAAACGCTCTTTATCACCGGGCGCGATGAGAAACACCAAAGTGAAACGCCCTTTTTCATTTTCGCTCCGCCTCACTTCAATAAGGCCCATTTTGTTACAGTAGAAATCGAGCGCTTGCTCGAGATTCCCCACTCGCACCATTGTGTGCAAATATTCCATCATATACGTCTCTCCCACCGAGATTCGGACTTGATCATTATGCATGCAAGAGTGACGAAAAGGCTTGAGAGGCGCAACCCCGAAACGGCTGATTTAAGCACCAAATCACCCGGAATTGACCTCTCGCGGTAAAGCGACTAGTCCGGCTACAGTCGGCCCGTGGGACACAACCCGCTTTCGGAACCTTCATGTCAAACGCAAAAGAAAAAGCGGCGCTATCCTCTATTCTCGCGAGCGTCGTCATTACCATCGGCAAGGGCGGCGCGGGCCTCGCAACCGGATCACTGGCGCTGATCTCGGATGCCGCGCATAGCCTCCTCGATGTTGCGGCCACAACCATGACATGGCTCGCGATCCGCGCGGCGGCAAAACCCGCTGACGAAGAACATCATTATGGCCATGGAAAAATAGAATCGATCGCCGCCCTCGCGGAAACGGCCTTTCTGTTTCTCCTCTCCGGGGCAGTGGCCGTTGAAGGCGTAAGACGGCTTTGGCAAGACACGGCCACAATTGAAATCCACTGGGCTGCCATTGCGGTACTTTTAGTTTCAATTGCCATCGATGCATGGCGTTGGATCACGTTGAACCGTGTGGCAAAAGAAACGGGCAGCGAGGCGCTCGCCGCTGACGCGCTTCACTTTTCATCGGACCTCATTAATTCCGTCATGGTGCTTTTAGCCTTTGGCGCTGCGGCACTCGGTTATCCCGAAGCTGATGCGCTTGTAGCACTCGGCGTGTCTGTCTTCATCGCGATCGCCGGATATCGACTTGCACGACGTACGCTTGATACTTTGCTTGATGCCGCACCTGCCGGAATGACGCTCACGATCCGAGAGTTGCTTAATGATGTCCCCGGTGTCGTAGCGATTGATGATTTAAGGCTTCGGCGCGCGGGGACCGACCTTTTTGTTGAAGTTGCAATCGCAGTTGCGCGCACAATGCCGCTTGATCGGCTGACCCATGTCAAAGAGATGATTTCAGCCAAAATTAATAACGTGTTCAATGATGCGCGCGTAACGGTTTCAGCAACGCCGCGTGCGCTCGATGAAGAAACAATTCTCGAACGCGTTCTTTTGATTGCCGCAAAGCGCCGTGTTCCTGTCCATCACGTGACCGTCCAAAATCTTGCTGATCGTTTGTCTGTCAGTCTTGATCTCGAAGTTGACGGACATCTTACGCTCGGCGAAGCGCATTCGATTGCTAGTCAACTTGAATTTGCCATTCAAGAAGAACTAGGCCCAACAACTGAAGTTGAGACCCACATCGAACCACTCGTTGTTTCGAGTCTCACCGGAAAAGATTCTGACGAAGTTACCCGCACACATATTGCAGACGCCTTGGTCCGCCATGCAGCAGCCATTGGAGAAATCACCGACATCCATAGCGTGCGTGTTCGCGAAACCGGACATGGGCTGATTGTCAATTATCATTGCCGGGTGGCCCCTGAACGGGATGTGACAAGCGTACACGAATTGGTAGATCGCTTGGAGCATGATTTAAAGAGTGAAATCAAAAATATCCTGCGAATCGTGAGCCATACGGAACCGGTCCGGCCTGCAAATTCATAAGAGCAGCTGTTCATCGGGCTTATCTCGACGACTCCGAATTTCCTGCTATAGTTGTCAAAATCATTTTAAATGAGTGAAAATCCATGCGCGCCGACCAAACGCCGACTATTCGTCTCAAAGATTATAGCGCCCCTGATTGGCGCATTGAAAGCGTCAGTCTCGATATAACACTCGACGATCATCGGACTCGTGTTGTTGCCAGAAGTGTTTTTGTTCCCGCTTCAGATATCGCAGCGCCTCTTATTCTTGATGGCGATGAATTGGTCTTAGAATCAATTGCTCTTGATGACGTTGTTCTGTCACCCAACGCCTATAAGATAGACGCTTCGACATTAACAATTCTCTCTCCGCCCGCCCGGCGATTTACACTCACCGTCACGACACGTTTGGACCCCGCGGCAAATACAAAATTGATGGGACTCTATCGCTCATCGGGCAATTACTGCACCCAATGTGAGGCCGAAGGTTTCCGAAGGATTACCTATTTTCTTGATCGCCCCGACATTATGTCCGTTTATACGACACGTCTCGTTGCCAAGAAATCGGAAGCGCCAATTTTGCTTGGTAATGGCAATAGAGTTGAAGAAGGCGATCTTGAGGATGGTTGGCATTATGCTGTCTGGCATGATCCGCATCCTAAGCCTTCATATCTGTTTGCGCTGGTCGGCGGGCGTTTGGGCAAAGTGGGCGGGCATTTTATCACGCAATCCGGCCGTAAAGTGGATTTGGGTATTTATGTTGAAGTCGGCAAAGAAAATCGCGCGGCCTATGCACTCGATGCACTCATTCGTTCGATGAAATGGGATGAAGAGGTTTTCGGTTGCGAATATGATTTGGATGTTTTTAACATCGTCGCCGTATCTGATTTCAATATGGGCGCGATGGAGAATAAAGGCCTAAATATCTTCAATGATAAATATGTTCTTGCGAGTCCTGAAAGCGCGACAGACACTGATTATCTGAATATCGAAGCCATTATCGCGCATGAATATTTCCATAACTGGACCGGCAATCGGATAACTTGTCGGGATTGGTTTCAGCTCTGTTTGAAAGAAGGATTGACGGTTTTCCGTGATCAGGAATTCACGTCCGATCAACGCTCACGTGCGGTTAAACGCATTGCTGATGTGAGAAATCTGAGAGCCCAGCAATTTGTTGAGGACAGCGGCCCACTCGCCCATCCTGTGCGCCCGAATGAATATCGCGAGATCAATAATTTCTACACACCGACCGTCTATGAGAAGGGTGCAGAGCTCATACGAATGTTGAAGTGCCTAATTGGCTCAGATCAATTTAAACAGGGAATGGAAATTTATCTTTCTCGTTGCGACGGAACGGCAGCAACGATTGAAGATTTTATCGCCTGTTTTGAAGAGGCCAGCAGACAATCTCTCGCCCATTTTTCAAAATGGTATCAACAGGCCGGCACACCTCATGTCACGATTCTTGAGACATTCGATGAGTCTACCGGTCAATGGATGATTAAATTTTCGCAATCCATCGCTCCAACACCGGGACAACCCACAAAAGAACCAGTTGTTATTCCGATCGCGCTCGGCTTTCTCGATAATCAGGGTCAAGAGCTTACGTTGTCACCGCGCGAAGTGACACTTGCCCATGGGGTCTATGTCTTGAAAGACAGCGAGGGACACCTTGTCTTTGATGGGCTAAAGGCCAAGCCAATCTTGTCGGCTTTTCGAGAATTCTCCGCGCCGGTGGTCGTACATCACAACACAAATGAAGCCGAAAATCTTATCCGGTTAGCACATGACAGCGATCCATTTAATCGCTGGCAAGCGGCGCAAAACATTGCAACGAGGATTTTAAAGTCAAGTGTCGAAGATCTGCGCGGCGGAAAGAACTTTAAGCCTCAACCTTCTTTTGCTGAGGCACTAGAGGCCGTGATACGAGGAAGCGATCACGCTTTTATCGCTCAAATTCTAACGATTCCGTCTGAGTCGGACATCGCTCGGGAGATCGGAAAAGATATTGACCCAGATGCTATTCGCGATGCGCGATTGGCGCTGCGAAAGTCATTAGGCGAGGCTCTTTCGAGCCCCTTGCAATCCTTAATCGAGTCTCTGTCGACAAAGGAAAGCTATACACCGGATGCGAAAAGCGCCGGACGCCGTGCCTTGAGATTGATAGCGCTTGACCTACTGTCCTGTGGCCGTCCGGATATCGGCTTATCGATCACAGAGCACCTTTATCGTGATGCCGACAATATGACCGATCGCTTTGGCGCTCTGTCCATTCTTGCGCAGCATCGCGGGGCGGCGCGCGAGGCGGCCCTTGATGATTTTGCCCACCGATTTGAGATGGATCCGCTTATTCTGGATAAATGGTTCGCGCTGCAAGCGTCCATCCCTGAATCGGAAACCTTGGATCGCGTGAAGAATTTGATGGGCCATAAAGGGTTCTCGAAATCTAATCCAAATCGCTTGCGAGCGCTTGTCGGTTCTTTCGCGATGGCCAATCCATCACAATTTCATCGCGCTGATGGCGCTGGTCATGAGTTTGTAGCCGACATCGTCATTGAGACGGATCGCTCCAATCCTCAAGTGGCCGCACGCCTCTTAGGCGCATTCAAGTCCTGGCGTTCACTCGAATCAAAGAGGCGCGCTTTTGCAAAAAACGCACTCGAACACATTGCGGCACAAGAAAATCTATCAACCGACGTCGCCGACATCGTCACCCGCTCCTTGGCCGCCGAGTCATAAAAAGATTCAGTTTCAACGACTTGGCACGACCGGACGTTGCAGCGTCAAAAAAAATCTATCAATACTTTGTTAAGGTCTGGACAAATCACCGCGTCACGATTCAGATGCAGGTGATTCGGGCGGCTGGGGGCAGCAAGCGCCGAAGATTACGGGTCGGAAGCCGAAGGGTTTAACGATGGCGCACAATAACGTGGCCAGCGCACGATTTCGTGCTGGCACAATTCAAGGACTCGCTCGGTCGCTTGTCAGCCCGACTTATAATCGCGCGCTGATGCTTGAGCCGATGCTGAGACGTCTCATTCCCCTCTTCATCGTAATTTGCCTTTCGGCATTAGGATTTGGGATCTATCATCACGTCATCACCTCACGTGCCGAGGCCATCAACGCGATTGCCGATGAGCTGGATCTCTCTGTAACCCTCCTGCGGGCAGAAATTTCAAACCAACATATTGAAAAAGGCGATACAGCCGCTCCGAATTGGCAAGCGCTGCTGATGCAGGTTTCAGCAGCTAACAATCGTTCCATAAATCATTACATAGCATTAAGTGATGAGTCTGGATTGATCCGCGCCACGCTGCCTGCGGATCTCGCCCCTTCTCTAATTCCACTTGCTCCTGTCGCAAATAATGGAGCCAATGGTCGCGCGCTCTCACACATAATCTTAACAGATCAACGCGAAGCGCTCGTTGCAACGGCGCGGCTTCATGCGCCTTATGGCGAAGTGATTATGATCGCGCCACTCGATATCGCGCTTGCTGACTGGTCCCATGATTTGATGCAACAGGCGGGGATCCTGGCCGGCGCAATCACACTTATTCTTATGCTTTCTGTTGCGTGGTATGGTCAGGCTTGGCGTGCACGTCAATCAGATGCCATTCTTGCCAATGTAAAAGATCGCCTAGATCTCGCGCTCAACCGCGGCCGTTGTGGCTTGTGGGACTGGGACATCGCACGCGGGACCATTTTCTGGTCTGATTCAATGTATGATATCTTAGGCTATAAGCGCCACGCCGAATTCATGTCATTCGGTGAGGTGAATGCGCTTGTTCACCCCGATGACAGCGATTTATTTGAACTTGCCGATCGGCTCGCGGCGGATCGTGTTGATACAGTCGACCAAGCCTTCAGAATTCGTGCAGCCAATGGTGAGTGGGTGTGGATTCGCACGCGTGCAGAACTTGTTCATGATGGCAAAGGCCGCGAACAACATTTGATTGGGATCGCCGTTGATATCAGCGAGCAACGTCGGGTTGCTGCAGAATCTGCGACCGCTGATCTGCGTTTGCGTGACGCCATTGAAAGTCTCGGTGAGGCTTTTGTACTCTGGGACGCTGATAAAAATCTGGTGCTCTGCAATTCGAAATTTCGGGATATTCACGGGCTACCGCTGCATCTTGTTCAACGCGGAACGCCCTATGAACGGCTGCAACCCTGGCTTCATCACGCCTATCCTGTCACAGAGACCGATATCGATGAATCCGGAATGACTCGCGCGCAGTCCTATGAAGTAATGATTGCGGATGGACGGTGGTTGCAAGTAAATGAGCGCCGCACAAAGGATGGTGGTTTTGTCTCTGTTGGCACAGATATCACCGCGCTCAAAACGGAAGAACAGCGCTTTCTTGAATCAGAAAGGAAGCTTACGGCAACAATTTCCGACTTACGTCGCTCGCGTCTCGCTCTTGAAACGCAAGCCGAGCAATTAACACAATTGGCCGAGCGCTATCTCGAACAAAAAGCGGAAGCCGAAACGGCCAATCGCGCGAAAAGTGAATTCTTGGCCAAGATGAGCCACGAATTGCGTACACCACTCAATGCCATTCTCGGCTTCTCTGAAATTATGGAGACCGAACTTTATGGCACTCTTGGTCATCCAAAATACAAGGATTACTGCCACGATATCACACGCAGCGGTCAATCGCTCCTAACCATCATCGCCGATATTCTCGACATGGCAGAGCTCGAAGCTGGGAAGATCCGCATCGATAAAAAACTTATGGTTTTAAGCGATGCAGCACGTGAGACTGTCGAAGCGATGCGAAGTGCTGCAGAAGAAAAAGGGTTAAAACTTCATGCCAATTTTTCGGATCACAGTCCCCTTCTCGCTGATCGCCGGGCAATCTCGCGTATCCTTTCGCATCTTCTTTCCAACGCCATCAAATTTACACCAGAAGGCGGTCGTATCTCGATCTCAACCCGTGAGGTATCAGGTGCGATCAATCTTTATGTTGAAGATACGGGAATTGGGATTCCGAAAGACGCACTTTCGAAATTGGGACGACCTTTTGAATGGGTTGATCTTGATGCGCGCCAACCGACCGAAGGCGCGGGGTTGGGACTTGCCATCGCCCGTTCATTTGCCGAATTGCATGGCGGCACTTTGACAATTCGCTCAACAGAAGGTTCAGGAACAACAGTGCTTGTCCGCTTTCCTATTCGTGCAGGCCCCCCGCTCGAAGAAGCAGCATGAGTGAAGCAAACGACTCGCTGGCCATTAAGACTCAGCGAGTCTTTTTTTGACAACTTCACCAACCTTCACGCGCAACTCAGCAAAATGAAGCTCAAGCATTTTGAAATCCGGTAACCCAGTAAGTGTGGCCAATCTTTTTAATAAGGCCCGATCGGCTTTACTTGGGCTGAAATCACCGCTGACCATAGCACGAAGCCATTGCATCATATCGCGCATCAGCGAATAGGCTTCGATCAGGGGCTTTATGTCTTTTGCCGGCATCAAGCCAAGACGTTTTGCATTTAAGAGAATCGTTGTGGTTTCTGAAGCGATTAAATCCGAATGAGCAGCGCCCTCTTCAAGCACAAGAGCTTGCGCGACAAACTCGATATCCATTAACCCGCCGGCAACATGTTTAAAATCCCAAGGGTCGCTGTTACCCTTTTCACGCGCAAGAAGTTCACGCATTTCGCGCGTCCCCCTGCGAATGGTTTTAAGGTCGCGCGGCTTTGTGAGAATCTTTCGTAAAGCCTTGCTCACTTCATTCATGAAGAATGTATCACCAGCCACTGGCCGGGCGCGAACAAGCGCTAAATGTTCCCAAAGATCGGCTTCATCACCAAAATGATAATCAAGAAATCCTTTATATTGCGTCGCCGCGGGCCCTTTATTTCCTGAGGGTCGTAGCCGCATATCGACGGCATAAAGCGTTCCCCTTCGCGTTGGCACCGTTAAGGCGCTTATCAATCTCTGCGTCAATCGGCCAAAATAGACGGTCGGATCCAAGGGGCGCGGCCCATCGCTCTCAACACAATCCGGATCAAAATCATAAAGAACAACGAGATCGAGATCCGAGGTCGCTGTCATTTCGCGCGATCCTAAACGGCCCATGCCGAGAACAGCAAGGCGGCCACCTTTAACAAATCCATGATCACGACTAAAGCGGCGATGAACATCATCAAGCGTAATGCGAATAAGTCCTTCGGCAATCGCGGCAAAAGCGCTGCCTGCTTGTTCGGGTGATAATACGCCTGACAACATACGCACGCTCACCAAAAACATTTCATGCTGTCCCGTTTCACGAAGTCGATCAAGAAAATCTTCCGCAAGATCGCTTTCACCAATCGAGGCTTTCATGCGTTCCATGAGAAGCGGCAATTCAGGAAAAGGTTCGATGAAAGCCGGATCAATAATCGCATCAAGAAGATGCGGTCTAATAGCAACAATATCGGCAAGACGAGGCGCCGAACCAAGAATGTCAGAGAAAAGCGCGAGAATGGGGCGATGTTCCCGCAAGATCGAAAAGAGTTCAACGGCTGCTGACATGCCCCCAAGGACACGATCAAATCCTGCAAGAGCTGCGTCAGGATCGGCCGTTTTTCCGAAAGCTGAAAGAAGAGCCGGAATAAGCTCCGTTAACACTTCACGCGCGCGCGCGCTGGTGACAGCAGAGCGACGTCCAAAATGCCAACCTCGAACTGTTTCGGTTACTTTTTCGGGCTCTGTGAAGCCCATACGGCGAAGAGTTTCAATGGTTTCAGGATCATCTGTTGTACCTGTGAATACGAGACTGCCTTCACGTGCCGCAAGATCCGCGCCCTCTTCAAATAATTGTGCGTAATGACTTTCAACTTTCTTTGCTTGTGCAATTAAGGCTTTTGAAAATGCGGCTTCATTTGAATATCCGCAGAAGAGAGAAAATCTTTTGAGCGTTTCAGAATCGCTCGGTAATCTTTGCGTTTGCTCGTCATTGATCATCTGTAGGCGGTGTTCGATACGCCTTAAGAATTGATAGGCTTCATTAAGATCATCCCGCGCCGTATCCGAGATCCATTTCTCATGAGCCAAGACGCCAAGCATATCGAGCGTGCGACGACCTCGAAGCGCTGTGCGACGCCCGCCAAAAACAAGTTGTTGGGTTTGAACAAAAAATTCTATTTCACGAATGCCGCCGCGACCTAATTTAATGTCATGGCCAGCAACCGCAATGGTCTCATGCCCGCGCACCGCATGGATTTGCCGTTTCATCGCATGAATATCGGCAATGGCCGCAAAGTCGAAATATTTACGCCAGATAAAAGGAGACAGATCTGAAAGAAAAGCTGCCCCAATCGCAAGATCACCAGCCACAGGCCGTGCTTTGATAAGAGCCGCGCGCTCCCAATTTTGTCCGACGCTCTCATAATACGCAAAGGCCGAATTGACTGAAATTGCAACGGGCGTTGAACCGGGATCAGGTCGCAATCGAAGATCGACTCGGAAGACATAGCCCTCTGCGGTTGACTCATCAATCAAGCGGACAATGCCCTTCACGAGTTTGACAAAGAACGGACTGGGCTCAACACCTTCAGCTAAATTGGCCCCTGCAGGATCGTAAAGAACGATGATATCAATGTCAGAGGAATAATTAAGCTCACGCGCACCATGTTTTCCGAGCGCTAAGATCACGACACCCTTGGGCTGATCACGATCAAATGAACTGATTCTTCCTAAAAGAGCTTCTTCAGCAAGAAGAAACGATAGCGCCGCTTTAAGACTTGCGTCTGCAAAATCGGAAAGCGCCTCGGTTACCCGAATGACATCCCACACCCCACCAAGATCACATAAGGCAATTAATAAAGCAGCTTCTTGTTTGATATGCCTTAAAGCGCGCTTGATCGCAGCCTCATCGCCTGCAGTTGTGATCGTACATTGACCACAGGACGATATGAGTTCTGAAAAGTAAAAATCAGGATCGCTTTCAACAATCCGCAAAAGACGTTTAGGATTGCGTTGGATCAACCGCAAAAGATAGGGTGAGTGGCCTGCAACGGCGGCGAGTAATTCATGGAATTTAGGATATTGATCGATTAATAGTGCGAGCCGCTCAAACTCCGGCTCTTCTTTCGAAGATATCAAATGCTCAATATGATTTTGCGCGGCTTTCCGATCAACCGGCTTCGGTGCGGCCTTAATCTGCTCAACTAAAGACAAACCCATCATTGTTCCCGTCTGGGCAATGAAAAGACAACGCGTAAACCCGGAGCATTATCTTCTAATGTTAATGTCCCATTATGAAGGCGTGCAATGGCAACGGCAAGCGATAGACCAAGACCCGAGCCCGGTCTTGTTCGAGATGTTTCGAGGCGAACAAATCGATCAAGAACCCGACCGCGATCTTTTTCGGCAATGCCGGGACCACGATCCGCTACGGACAACTCAATGCTGGTTGCCGTTTCTTTAACACCAACCACAATCTCATTTTTCTTCTCGACAGAATGATCCCCACCGACTGAATATTTTATCGCATTGTCTATGAGATTGGCGAGCGCCTGACTTAATAATTCACGCGATCCTTTGATATCGCATCGTCTTTCTGCGTTCACATGCAAGATGAGTCCCGCTTCTTCTGCAAGCGGTTCATAAAGCTCAGCGACGTCATGAGCGATCGCGGTGAGATCAAGCGTCTCTCCTTTATCAAGAGCGCCCCCGGCTTCTGCCCGCGCGATCATCAAAAGCGCATTGAAGAGTTTGATCAGTCCGTCAGCCTCGTCAATTACATGATCGAGTGCCACACGCAATTCATCAACGGAATTTGATGATCGGAGCGCTTCTTCAGCACTATTCCGCAATCTTGTGAGAGGCGTTTTCAAATCATGCGCGATATTGTCAGAAACTTCCTTAAGCCCCTTCATCAATTCCTGAATGCGCTCGAGCATCATATTCAGACTTTGCGCGAGGCGGTCAAGTTCATCACCGGTGCCCGCAACTGTGAGACGCCCTGAAAAATCGCCTGCCATAATGAGACGCGTTGTTTCGGTCATTTGATCGATGCGAATCATGACGCGCCGCGCAACAAAGACACTGCCCGCGACGGCGAGCGCTAAGACGAAAAGGATCGACCATCCACCCGTACGCCATATGACGGATCGAAACCGATCTGTTTCAGCAAGATCGCGACCAACCATCAAACGAAAACCACCGGGCAAAATAATTGTTTCTACCAGTGCCCTGTGCGGCCGGGGCTCGCCATCTTCGATAACACGATAAAATAATTCGTAAGTGCCTGCCTCCAGGAGGCCGTCACTTTCCACGCTCATAATATTGCCGGCAAGTGTTTCACCTGCAGCCGAAGTCACAAGATAGAGCGATGATCCAGGTTGCTGCGAACGTCTTTCAATAAGACGCACAAGGCGAACAACACCACCTGAATTATATTGTGCAAGAAGGCCTTTGATTTCTTCGCCTACAGTTATGCTAACCTGCTCATCAAGCAGTCTCTGCGCGCGAAAACCGACATAGAAAAGAATCGTAACGGCAAATACCGTGAAGATCAGCAAAATGCCGATGGCAAGTTTAAACGCTGTTGTACGAAAAAGCCTACCTATTCGTTTCACGGATTGTATATCCCGCACCACGTACTGTATGAATTAACTGAACGACATGTCCCTTATCAATTTTCGACCGCAGACGTGAAACATGAACATCAATGACATTAGTCTGCGGATCAAAATGATAGTCCCACACTTGTTCGAGAAGCATGGTCCGCGTCACCACCTGTCCTGCATGTCGCATAAGATATTCAAGTAACCGGAATTCGCGCGGTTGTAGTTCAATTTCAACTCCAGCCCGCGTGACGCGGTGCGAAAGTCGATCAAGTTCCAGATCGGCGACACGGAAAATTGTTTCTTCGGTTGGAGTAACCCGCGCACGACGTGAGAGAATTTCGACACGTGCGAGAAGCTCAGAAAATGCATAAGGCTTCGGGAGATAATCATCTGCACCGGCACGCAATCCCTTCACGCGGTCATCCACCTGCCCAAGCGCGGAAAGAATAAGAACCGGTGTTTCAATGGATTGTTCACGCAAGGCACGGATCAATGCGAGGCCGTCCATGCGGGGGATCATCCGATCGACAATGAGAACATCGTAACGACCATCGGTCGCCATCGTATAGCCCTCTAAGCCATCGGGCGCATGGTCAATCGAATGGCCCAATTCTCGGAAGGCTTTGACGAGATAGGCTGCGGCAGAGGCGTCGTCTTCAATGAGCAGAAGCTTCATAATAGGCCACACTTGGTCTTCTTTCTTGGCGAGGGTCAAGAAAAAAGCGGCAGACCCGGAGGGACAACCGGATCTGCCGCTCGTTAATGGGACTTCGCCTCGGAGGACTTAGAAGGGAGGTCCCACCGCGAGGGCCTCAGCCTTTCGGAAATGCGAGCGCAACAAAGCGCATTCCCTCATCACCTTTGACACGGAGGACCACAGCCTTGCGTCCATCCTTTTTGGCTTCGTCTATCGCTGCGCGAACATCGGCGGGCTTCATCACGCTTTTGCCGGCCACTTCAAGAATGATATCGCCTTTTCCAATTCCTTTTTCTGCGCCGATGCCATTGGGATCGACATCCGTTACGAGGACTCCGCTGCCATCTTTCGACGGCGCCAAAGCAAGGCCAAAAGCAGGCGAAGCTTTCGCCAAAGCGGGATCAGCAGCCAGCGCTTTCACCTCTGGCAAAGCTGCCAATTTGATCGTCGCGACTTGTTCCTTACCTTGACGCAAATAGGTGATCTTTGCGCTATCTCCGGGTTTGATTTGCGAAACATGGCGCGTCACATCGCGTGGGCTCGCCATTGCTTCACCATTGACAGCAATGATCGTGTCACCAGGCTTTAGGCCTGCATCAGCTGCAGGCGTTCCTGGCTGCGTCTCAGCAATCAGCGCGCCCTTAGGTTCCTTCAATCCAAGACTATCAGCAAGCTCCGGCGTTACGGGTTGAATCTGAACACCAAGATATCCGCGAGCAACTGAACCGCCCTCTTTCAACGATCCAATAATGCTAGCAACCGTTTCGGAGGGAATTGCGAAGGCAATACCAACGCTTCCGCCTGAAGGAGAATAAATCGCCGTGTTCACTCCGACAACTTCACCTTTGAGATTAAAGGTGGGTCCACCGGAATTGCCACGATTCACCGGTGCATCGATCTGTATGTAATCGTCATAGGGGCCTGAACCGATATCGCGACCGCGCGCTGAAACAATCCCAGCCGTTACAGTGCCACCTAGGCCGAACGGATTGCCGACAGCCACAACCCAATCACCAACGCGTGGTGCAGCATTGGCAAGCGGAACAAAGGGGAAGTTACCACCTTGATCCGTTTTCAATAATGCAAGATCGGTTTTGGGATCACGGCCTATAATTTTAGCATCAAGCGTTTTGCCGTCATCCGTCGTCAACGTCACAGTCACTGCATTTTCAACGACGTGATTATTGGTGACAACGTAACCATCCGCAGAAATGAAAAATCCCGAGCCCTGCGACATTCCAAATTGCTTCGGACCATGTTTATGGCCACCGCGTCCGTCACGAAACTGCTTGAAGAATTTTTCAAGCGGATGTCCCGGCGGCAAATCAGGGATCATCATCGATCCCTCCTCATCACCAGAATCTGCTGTGGCTTCAACTTTGACTTTCACTGACACGACAGCCGGCCGAACACGCTCAACAATATCGGCGAAAGAAGGCATAGCCTGTGCCATGTTCTGTGTATCGGCATAGGCAGGCATTGGCTTAAGTTCGGGAATAAAGGGAACAGCGACACCGAGGCCAACCAGAATGGCTGCGCTTGCGAAAAGGCGCGCACGAAGTGCGGGGCGCTTTTTTGAAATATTACGAAGAGTCTCGTTCATTTCGCTCACTCCATTTTTCAAAACCGGTTTCCGGTAATGTTTACCGGACTATGGAAATGATAAATGGCAGGAGACACCTTACAGCGATGTCACTCGAGCATGAAAAATTGTTAAGGTTTCAGCGGTTCTGGTTTTTGCTGGCTAGAATCCGGTCGAGATGCGCCTTTTCGTCATCCGTAAGAGGGGCATCTGACCGCAGAAGCGCACCGCGACGTTGCGCCGCACGCCAGACAAAAAAGCCACTCAGCAAAAGCGCCAGGAAGGGTGCGCCCCAGAGAATAATTGTATCAGCTGCGACTCTCGGTTTCAGCAAAATGAAATCGCCATAGCGTTCGACAAGATATTGTCGAATTTGAGTATCGCTTTCCCCAGCCTTCAAACGATCACGAACGAGCAGTCGTAAGTCACGCGCGAGAGGTGCATGAGAATCATCAATGGATTGATTTTGACAAACGAGGCAACGCAGTTCAGCTGAAATTGAACGCGCACGCGCCTCAAGCGCCGGGTCCTTTAAAATTTCGTCAGGCTCAACGGCATAGGCTGCCGCGTTTAAGACAATAAAGGTAACGAGGAGAAGAAAACGCCGCATCATGCCGGCGCTCCGCGACTCTTACCCGTTGCGCGTGAAACTCGCTCAGCCGCCGTAATCCGAACGCGTCGATCCGACAGTGACAGAGCGCCACCAAGCGCCATCAAGAGGGACCCACCCCAGATCAAAGTGACCAGAGGTTTCCAATAGAGATGAACGCTTACGCGACCGTCAGGAAGAATCTCATTCAAGCTCGCATAGAGTTGACCAAAACCAAAAGTCTCGATCCCCGCTTCGGTCGTTGGCATTTCACGTCCAGCATGAACGCGCTTTGAAGTTTCAAGTGCACCGAGAGATTGATCATCACGTGTGATAAGAAACCGAGCGCCCTCTTCGCGAAAACCTTGGCCAGACCTTTTGAAGCTTGTCTCCAAAGCCACGGTATAAGGTCCAACAATAATCTTCTCACCCGCTTTGGTAAGTGAAATATGCTCAACACCCCACGCAGTGGCGGCTATGCCGATAACCGATATTCCGAGGCCGGCATGAGCCAATGCGGTTCCCCAGGCAGAGCGCGGCAATCCCCATGCGCGAGCAAAAATGTGGCTTATATCAAAACGACGCGGCCAAATACGGATAAAAATATCTGTTGCCGAGCCAAGGATCATCCAAAGGCCTAATCCGATCCCGACGGGAGCCATCACGGGACCGCCTGTCGTAAATGCAAAAATGATCAGAGCTGCGAGAACAGAAAGACCGAAAGCAAAAAGAAGCCTCTGCATTACACCGAGGAGATCACCACGCTTCCATGCGAGTGACTGACCAAATGGTACAAGCACAAGAAGAATAATAAACAGGGGTACTGCAGTCAGATTGAAATAGGGTGCACCAACAGAAATTTTTGCTCCCGAAAATGTTTCGAGTACAAGCGGATAAAGCGTTCCAACAAGGACGGCCACTGTCGATGCTGCGAGGAAGAGATTGTTGAGCACTAATGCTCCTTCACGAGACACAGGTGCAAACAGGCCGCCCTGCTTTAGCGATGACGCACGGAGCGCAAACAACAAGAGACCACCGCCGATAAATACAACCAGAATACCCAGAATAAAGAGGCCGCGCCCGGGATCGCTTGCAAAGGAATGAACCGATGTGATCACACCGGAGCGCACAAGAAATGTACCGAGAAGAGACAGCGAGAAAGTCAAAATCGAAAGTAAGATCGTCCATACTTTCAGCGCATCACGCTTTTCCATGACGATGGTCGAATGCAAAAGCGCGGTACCCATGAGCCAAGGCATCAATGATGCATTTTCGACCGGATCCCAAAACCACCAACCGCCCCAACCCAATTCATAATAGGCCCAATATGAGCCCATCGAGATGCCGAGTGTCAGAAAAATCCATGCGAGCAAAGTCCATGGGCGAACAAACCGCGCCCAAATTGCATCAATCCTTCCGTGAATTAAAGCGCCTATAGCAAAAGAAAAGGCAACGGAGAAACCAACATAACCTAGATATAAAAGTGGTGGATGAATGGCGAGACCAGGGTCGGCAAGGATCGGGTTCAAACCTTGACCATCAGCCGGTGGATCGCCAACGCGCAAAAAAGGATTGGATGTGAGAACAATAAAAATCAAAAACGCAAAAGCAATTGCGCCCTGAACGGAGAGAACGCTCGCAAGAAGACGCTCTGGCATTCCATCGCTACGAAAGGCAACAAGTGCTGCGAAAAAAACCAAAATCAAAACCCATAGCATCATAGAGCCTTCGTGATTGCTCCAGACGCCCGAGATTTTATAGATGAGGGGCTTTGTTGAATGGGAGTTCAATACAACATTGGCAACAGAAAAATCAGAACTCAAATAGGCGTATGTCAATGCGGCATAACTCAAAACAACAAGCGCAAATGTAACAAAGGCTGAAATTCGCGCCATGCTTTGCAGCCACGGATCTTGCCGAATAGCGCCCCATAGCGGGAACACACATTGCACAAAAGTCGTCATCACAGCCAGAATGAGGGCGTAATGTCCAAGTTCGATGATCATGACGTGCTTTCACTCATTTTGGTGCACCACCTTGCCAAACACCTTTTTCTTTTAAGGCATCAGCGACTTCTTTCGGCATATAATTTTCATCATGTTTTGCGAGAACCGTATCGGCTTGCAAAACATGATCCGGCGTTATGACGCCTTCAGAAACCACGCCCTGTCCTTCACGGAAGAGATCGGGAAGAGAGCCTTTATAGATAACAGGCAGTTTACCTTCACCATCAGTGATTGAAAATTTGATCAGAGGCAATGCAGATTTATCGACGCTTCCCACATCTACGAGACCGCCAATCCGCACGCGCGTTCCCGGCCCAATAACCTGCTTTGTCAAATCAGACGGCGTGTAAAAAAAGACGATTCGATCATTGAGCGCGTAAAGGATCAATCCTGCCGAACTCGCAAGAATGAGGCCTGCGGCAGCAATCAAAGAAAGTCGCTTTTGTTTACGCGTCATCTCTCTACCTTATTTCAATCCCAAATCGCGAGCAGCAGCTTCAATTTTTGCGAGAGCGGCTTGATCAGTGGTGAAAGCATTCTTTGCGCGTTCGCGTGCGGCTTTTGCTTTATCGCCATCACCCAAAACCTGATATGCGCGCATCAAACGCAACCAGCCATCCAGATCAGTTCCGTCTTTCGTCAATTTCTCATCAAGACGTTGAACCATAGAACGGATCATCGCGCCCTGATCGGTTGTTTCATCAGGCAGCGCAGTTTGGGCCTTTCCGGTTAAGGCCTCGATACGACGCGCAATTAATTGTCCTGGCTCGGAATCGGGCGGAATATGAGTTGCAAGCGCTTGATAGAGCGAAAGTGCGCGCGGCTTATCTCCATCCTGCTCGGCAGCAACCGCTTGATAATATTGTGCACGCTGATTTTTCGGATCAATCGCAAGTGCTTTTTCGATATCCTTCAAAGCATCCGCTGTGACGATCCCATCGGCGGCGGCCATTCGTGCTTCGCCGAGACCCGAGCGTAACTCAGCACTTTCCCCTAAAAGGCCGATGGCCTTGGTGTAAGCCGTAATGGCCTCACTGTAGCGCCCCGTTGAAACATAAACCGGCGCAATCGTCGCCCAACCCATGCCGTCTTCGGGATGCGTTTCGAGACGCGCCTCAACCTGCGTGATCAATGTCGAGAGATCCGCATCCCGCGTAAAACCCTCCAGCCGCGCAGATAATGGCTGATCCGGTAAACCCGGTGAACCGGTATATGTGTAAAGGGAATAGGCGCCGAGCGGCACGCCAAGGATTAAGAGAACAGCGACAATCCGACGACGTTTTTCATTGGAAAAATCAGACGGCGCAATCTTTTGTTCTGACTGTGAGGCGAGCAAACGACGGGCCGCTTCTCTTCGCGCCTGTTCAGCCGCATCAGGGGCAATCAAACCGCGCGTGAGGTCTTGATCAATATTTGCAATTTGAAGGGCATAAAAATCACGATCATCAATATCTGGCGTATGACGCAAAACCCGCGATAGCGGCCACAGCAATCCGAAGATTGTGAACCCAGTGAATGAAGCGACGAGCAACCAGAAAACCATGGATATTTGTTAGGCCCAGAGAGGAACAAGGTCACGAAAAAAATAAAAAAAAGGGCGAGGCACCTGTGTGCCCCGCCCCAAAATATGAAAAGATGTGCTCACTGTCGTCAGTTGACGATATCCCAAGCGCCATCAGCTGCCTTACAGGCTGTGCCCGTTCCGGTTTCGGGCTTGCCATTGATATAGATCTTATGGGTGTACGAACGACAGGTCCGGCTGTTTTCCGCATAAACCGGGCCGGGCTCAACAAAGCCATAAGAACCACTCGGTGCCTGCCATTTGGTCTGACGACCACTATTCAAAGCCAAGGATTGGGCGCCGTAAGCTTGCCGTTTGGCTTCCTCGTCGAGACCGCGTCCGATCGAGCTGCCAATCATGCCGCCCAGCATTGTACCGGCGATAATGGCTGCGGTATTACCACTGTCTTTGCCAATCTGGCTTCCGATCATGCCACCTGCGATGGCTCCCAAAATTGTTCCGCCCGATTCATTCGGGCCTGTTGTCTGCGAGCATCCCGCAGCACCAAAAGCCACCCCAGCCGCAACAAAAGCCGCTATCGCCGATTTCATCGACATAAAAACCCCCGAAACCTATTATAATTGTAACCCGATTAGTGAAGTTGTGGTGTCCAGGCACCAAAGAAACTCACATGCTCAGCTTCATTTACAGGAGATTCCGACAATTTTCAGGCAGTTTTTTGATTAAATCACAAGGATGGTAGGCGGAGGCGCGCACGCAAACCGCCGAGGTCTGAATCTTCAAGACCCAGCGAACCGCCATAGAGATTGGCCAAATCAGCGACAATTGCCAATCCGAGACCTGATCCCGGCACGGTTTCATCAAGCCTTTGCCCACGCCGCATAACATCGGCTCGCTTCTCTGCCGGAAGTCCTGGCCCGTCGTCGGACACAACAATTTCGAGAAAACTTCGACCCTCTGTTACAGGCAGCGCCGCCGCATGAATTATGATCGATTGGCGCGCCCATTTCGCAGCGTTATCGACAAGATTGCCGACCATATCGTCAAAATCGCGGCTCTCGCCTCTAAAGCGAAGATCAACAGGGCAATCAATATCGATTACAAGACCCTTCGTAGCATAAATTTTAAGAAATGTACGTTGCAGACCGGCGAGCAGAGGTTCGATATCGGTGACGATGCCGATGGCGCCTGCACGCGCGGCTGCGCGTGCGCGTTCCAAATGCCAATTGACTTGATCACGCATGATGTCGGCCTGTTCACGAACCTTATCTGCCAACATTGTTGACTGTCCGGAAGCTTCATTCAAAATCACGCTTAAGGGTGTCTTGAGCGCATGGGCCAGATTTCCTACTTGCGTTCGTGCGCGTTCAAGAATGTCGCGATTGGACTCAATCAAAAGATTGATCTCACTGGCAACGGGAGCGATATCATCGGGAAATTCGCCTTCGACATGATCGCTCATACCGCGCCGGATAGAACTAATTTGAGAAGACAGGCGTGAAAGAGGTAGCAATCCAAACCGCACTTGGAAGATCGTGATTACGCCGAGGACACAAGCCAACAAAGCAAAGGCTGTCCATAATGCATTCTTGAAATTTTGGATCGTCTGCTCGATCTCGTCAGCATTCCCGGCGATTTGAACAAGATAGCGAGCGCCATCGGGTAATTCGAGAGCGCGTTCTACAAGCCGCAAGCGGCGTTCGTCGGGGCCTATAATATATCCCTCACGACTTGAGCCGTCATGTGCAGGCACATGAAGATCTTCAAGACGCGGAAGTCGTCCGCCAAAGAGAGAGAGAGAAGAGAAAATATTTTGTGGCGCAGAGCCTTCAATCCGGATCTGCCAGTACCACCCTGAGAGTGGTAAGGTAAATCGAGGATCACCTAATCCATAAGGATCAAATGCATTGGCCGTATTCTTAGAGGCAATGCTCGCCGCCATAGATTGAATATAAACATATAGTCTCTCATCAAAAGCGCGCTCTGCGGCCCGACGATAGATTTCAGACAATACAAAAGCCGCACCAACGAGAATGATAATGCTACTCAATACAGATGTCACAACGAGGCGGACACCAATTGAAATTCGGGAGAATGGGAAAGACGAACGACGCATCACCGATTACGATGCCGGTGGTGGTTCTATCAAATAGCCAAGACCACGAATGGTTTTGATGACATCAACACCAAGCTTCTTGCGTAGTCGGCCGACAAAAACTTCAATCGTATTTGAATCACGATCAAAATCTTGATCATATAAATGTTCTACAAGTTCAGTTCGGGAAATAATTCTGCCAATATGATGCATCAAATACGACATCAGTCGATATTCATGTGACGTGAGCCTGATGGGCTCACCATTGACGAGCACCCTCCCGGCACGCGTATCAACCCTGATTGGACCACAAACAAGATCTGAAGACGCATGCCCTGTCGCACGCCTTACAAGTGCACGAAGGCGGGCCAGAATTTCCTCAATATGGAATGGCTTCGTCACATAATCATCAGCACCCGCGTCGAAACTGCGAACTTTGTCACTCCATCCATCACGCGCGGTGAGAACGAGAACGGGCATTTTGCGACCGGCAACGCGCCAGGCCTCAAGCACACTGACGCCATCAATTTTTGGCAATCCGAGATCCAGGATCACGGCGTCATAAGGCTCGGTCTCACCAAGAAACTGCCCTTCCTCACCGTCGAAGGCCGAGTCGACTGCATAACCCGCTTGACCCAGCGCTTTAACAAGCTGCCGGTTTAGATCCCGATCATCCTCGACCACCAACAAACGCATAAACGATCAATAAATCCCTAGGGCGCAAGCGGCTTGCCCGTCACCGCACTGATGTCAATCCGGTTGAGCTTACCGTCTTTAGAGAGAGTCGTGATCATATAAACCAATCCAGCCTCTTTCGGGCATAAGGACGCCCGAACCACTTCGCCACCAGTTTGGTTTCGTGCCGTCCGAAAAGCGTAAATTTGAGGAACAATCTGCCCCGAATTCACCAAATCCCGCAATTCCGCGTCAGATAGACACGCCAAACCCGACCCATCCGCCCAAGCGGGCGCGAGGGATAGGAAGACCCCAAAGACGGCCGGAGCGAGGGGAGAATAAAAGCGCATAGGCTCCCCTAAAGTTTCGGCCGTGAACGCTCGCTGAACGAACCAGCCTCGAACCCGATCACGTCGCTTTGAAAAAATTACAGGGAATTTACAGGGAAAATCTTTCGAGGTGATGCGACGGAATGGGCGCTTCTCTGCCTTAAGAACCCATGCACTGACTTCACCGCTCAGCATCACAATCAACTCTTCTTTGCCCTCCTGATTTGTTAGTCTAGTCATTTATCCATGTCACGATCCACGGATCGGGATGACTATCATATGAAATCAACAACACACCCTGTCACGATTCATTAAAATTCCGGACATTATGTCCGCTTTTCGCAACAACTTTTTATCAGCGCACTCGTAATGAAATCGAAGCTGAAAACCTCTTTTCAATTTGGAACAAATGGTGTACAAGATAAAAGAGAAATCGACAACCGATTCATAGCTGTGTCGATTAAGATTTTCATTTGCGAAACCTTCAAAGTTTAGAGGGCACGAACAACTATTGTTGTTCGTTGTGCGGATTGTTGTGAGTTGAAATTCGGTCA
>RFZR01000041.1 GCA_009920595.1 Alphaproteobacteria bacterium
GTCCATGGCGCGCATGATCGCAATCGCATCGCCATCAATTCGATTGGCATTGAAATTGAGGCGGCGCTTGCCTTCGGCACAGGCCATCATGGCACGACACGTGGGTGCCTCTTGATGCTTGATTATATTTTGAAACGGCGAAGACCACGTCATGTGATCGATATCGGTACCGGTACGGGTGTGTTGGCCATCGCCGCTGCGCGCGCGTTGCGTGCGCCCGTGGCCTCGGGTGACATTGATCCGGTGGCCGTCGATGCCGCGCGCTCGAATGCCGAGCTTAATCGCGCGAGTGCTTTTGTGAGACCGGTTGTCGCGAAGGGCGTTTCGCATCCGGCTTTGATGATGAGCCACCATTATGATCTCGTCTTTGCCAATATTCTCGCACGGCCTTTGATTAGGCTGTCACCATCAATTGCCAAGATTGCATCACCCGATGCGGATATCGTGCTCTCTGGACTGCTTGCGCATGATGTGCCGGGCGTTGTGAATGCCTATGGATTGCAAGGGTGGCATCTTCAAAAGCGGATCAATCTCGATGGCTGGGCCGCTTTGCTTTTGCATCGCGTGGCAGGCCATCCTCTTACGCGTATGTGATTATCATTTGTGCAAGGACGCTTTCCATGAGCCAAGCGATTTTTCAAAGTTTTGAACAAAAAACAAAGCCTTCACAAGGGGCACCGCATCTCAAAGCCTTGCGCGAAGAATTGAAAAAACGCGGTCTTGATGGCTTTGTCGTTCCCCGCACAGATGAACATCAAAATGAATATGTACCCGCGTCCTCCGAGCGCTTGATGTGGCTCACGGGTTTTGCAGGTTCATGGGGTGCTGCGATTGTGCTCGCCGAAAAGGCAGCAATTTTTGTTGATGGGCGCTACACCGTGCAGGTGCGTGAACAAGTGGATACGTCGCTATTCACACCCGAGCATTTGATCGACCATCCGCCGGAGCAATGGATCAAAAAGAATGTTAAAGCCGGAATGAAAATCGGTTTTGATCCTTGGCTTCATACGCATGAAGGCACAAAGCGACTCGAAGAGGCTTGCACCGCAATTGGTGCATCCTTAGTGGCCGTTGACTCAAATCCGATCGACGCGGTTTGGTCGGATCGCCCCGCAATTCCGCTTGCGCCCGTCACTTTACATCGGCCCACTTATGCCGGTGAAGAGGCGGAAGCCAAAATCAAACGCATCCAATCAAAACTCGCAGACATGAAAGCCGATGCGGTTGTGATTACGGACGCTCATGCTGTCGCATGGATTTTTAATATTCGCGGCGGCGATGTCGGCCATACCCCCCTGCCGCTCGGCTTTGCGATTGTACCGCAACAGGGGAAGCCCGAACTCTTTATGGATGGTCGGAAGTTTTCGAACGCCACTCGCGATGCGGTTGCTAATCTTGCCGAGATTGCGGAACCCTCAGTGCTTGATGTCGCGCTTGATCGATTGGGAAAAGCGAAAGCTCGCGTGCGTTTTGATGGTGCCACCGCGGCCACACGCCTCGTTCGTAAAATTGAACAAGCGGGTGGCAGCGCTGATGTCGGCACTGATTTTGTAGCCCTCATGAAGGCTGTAAAAAACAAAGCCGAGATTGAAGGCTCGCGCGCCGCTCACGCGCGTGACGGGGCGGCAATGTCGAAATTTTTGGCCTGGTTTGATCGTGAAGCGATCAAAGGTCATCTCACAGAAATCAGCGCCACGGAAAAACTTGAAGAATGCCGACGCGATACCGGCGTTTTAAAAGATGTGTCTTTTCCCTCCATTGCAGGCGCGGGGCCGAATGCTGCCATTCCGCATTATAAGGTCTCTGTTGAGTCAAACCGCAAAATCGAAAAGGGAATCTTTCTCATTGATTCCGGTGCGCAATATGAAGATGGCACGACAGATATTACACGCACAATGGCCGTCGGCTCGCCCACAGACGAGATGAAAGATCGTTTCACACGAGTTTTGAAGGGCCATATCGCTATTGCAACGGCTGTCTTTCCGAAAGGCACGACGGGTGCGCAAATTGATTCTTTTGCGCGCAAACCCCTTTGGGATGTCGGTCTCGATTTTGATCATGGCACGGGCCATGGCATCGGTTCTTATCTCTCGGTGCATGAAGGACCACAGCGCATCGCGAAAACGGGTGTCACGCCTCTTGAAGTCGGCATGATGCTTTCGAATGAGCCCGGTTATTATAAAGCCGGCCACTGGGGCATTCGTATTGAAAATCTGATCCTTGTTGAAAAGCGAGACTTCAAAAATGCCGAGCGCGAGATGTTTGGCTTTGAAACCTTAAGCTTCGCACCGATTGATCTTAATCTCGTCGATGTGTCACTGCTCACGGTAGAAGAACGCGCTTGGCTCAATGAGTATCACGCAAAGACACGCGCGATTGTCTCGCCTTATTGCGATGAAGAGACAAAGACCTGGTTAGAGAAGGCGACGCGCGCGATTTGATTACGATCCGACGCGGCGAAACCATTCCTCTTCATCAATGACTTCGACGCCATGTTTCTTGGCATCCTCAAGCTTTGAGCCCGCACCCGGCCCCGCCACAAGGAGATCTGTCTTTTTCGAGACAGAGCCTGACACTTTGGCACCCAATCTTTCGGCCATGGCTTTGGCTTCTTCACGCGTCATTTTTTCAAGCGATCCTGTAAAGACAACCGTCTTACCCGACACAGGACTTGAAACTTCGATGGCTTCCATCGCCTCGGGCGTGACATGTTCGAGAAGCGCATCAAGCTCTTCGCGATTATGCGTTTCGGCAAAAAAATCGATAATGGATCCGGCAACGATTGGCCCAATACCATCAATCGCTTCCAGCGTGTCGCGCGCGATTTGACCATCGTGACCAGCTTTCACCGCGAGATCGCGCAATTTCTCGATGGAACCGAAATGCCGCGCCAAAAGCTTTGCTGTTGTTTCACCGACATGGCGAATACCAAGCGCAAAGATGAAGCGATTGAGTGACACCGACTTGCGCGCAGCAATCGCCTCAAAAAGATTTTTAACTGATACGGCACCATAACCTTCACGGTCTTTGAGTTTTTTCAATGACCGCGCATCGCGCGCTTCAAGTGTGAAGATATCACGCGGGCGCGTGATGATGCCGTCCGCAAAGAAGCTTTCAATCTGCTTGTCGCCCAAACCTTCAATGTCAAAGGCGTTACGAGATGCAAAATGTTTCAATCGTTCTGTCGCTTGCGCAGGACAAATGAGCCCCGCCGTGCAGCGCCTCACCGCCTCGGGCTCGCCTGTTTTTGGATCATTCTCGCGCACGGCATGACTGCCGCAAGCCGGGCAATGATCCGGGAAGATAAAGGGCTTCGCGCCGTGTTTTCGTTTCTCTTCAACAACGGAAACGATTTGTGGGATCACATCGCCTGCGCGTTGAATAACAACCGTGTCACCGATGCGAATGTCTTTGCGGGCAATTTCGTCTTCATTGTGTAATGTCGCGTTTGAAACAACAACACCGCCTACCGAGACGGGTTGCAGTTTCGCAACGGGAGTGAGCGCGCCTGTTCGCCCCACTTGAATGTCAATATCAAGTAAAATGGTTGTCGCCTTTTCTGCCGGGAATTTCCGCGCTGTTGCCCAACGGGGCGAACGCGAAATAAAGCCGAGCCGAGATTGCAAAGTGAGATCATCAACTTTGTAAACAACGCCGTCGATATCATATCCCAAAGTCGCGCGTTGCTCTTCAATCAATCGATAATGATCGATCATTTCTTGAAGCGTGGCGCAGCGTTTTGTGAGCGGATTGGTTGGCAAGCCCATTTTGTGAAAGGCTTTGATCATCCCGCTTTGCGTGTCGGACGGCATTGCGCCGTCAATTTGCCCCCAAGTATAGGCGAAAAATTTGAGCGGTCTTTGCGCGGTGATTTTAGAATCGAGCTGGCGCAAAGATCCTGCTGCCGCATTGCGCGGATTAGCGAACAGCGCTTTACCCTCTTTTTCCTGCCGTTGATTGAGTTTTAAAAAATCGGCAGTGGCCATGTAAATTTCGCCGCGAATTTCAATAACCCTTGGCACGGATCCATGAAGGTGATGCGGTACATCATGAATGACCTTCACATTGGCCGTAACATCTTCACCCTCTTCACCATCACCACGCGTTGCGGCAACTGAAAGCACGCCATTCTCAAAACGCAGCGAGCAGGATAGGCCATCGATTTTAGGCTCTGCCGTAAAAGCCAGTTCGCGGGATGCCGGCCAATCCAGAAATCGCCGAACGCGATCAACAAAATCAGACACATCATCGTCTGAAAATGTATTCGCCAAAGACAGCATCGGCACTGTATGTTTGACTTTGGCAAATTTCTCGGAAGGCTTTGCGCCCACGCGCGTCAAGGGCGAGGCCTCTTTCTGCAATTCGGGAAAAGCGGAAAGGATTAAATCATAACGACGGCGGAGCGCATCATAGGCCGCATCTGAAATGGTCGGCTGGTCTTCTTGATGATAGCTCACATCATGGCGCGCGATTTCTTCGCCCAGCGTCTGCCATTCCATCCGCGCTTCAAGCGGTGTGAGTTTTTCGACAGACAAAGACCGCAATGGATCCTGCGGCTTTTTCATTTCGCCGCCTCGATCAATTTCTTGGCAGCGGCGCGTGCTTCTTCCGTAATCTCTGCGCCTGACAGCATACGCGCAATTTCTTCACGACGATGCGCATCATCAATCGTCACCACGCGTGTGGCGATCCGTTTGCCTTTTCCGGACTCACCCTTGGCAATCAGGAGATGCGTAGAAGCGCGTGCAGCCACTTGCGGCGCATGGGTCACCGAGAGCACTTGTGTTTTTTTGGCTAACCGCGACAGGCGTTGACCAATCGCGTCTGCCACCGCGCCACCAACCCCGGTGTCGATTTCATCAAACACAAGCGTGGGCGCAGAGCCACGATCAGCCAGTGATACTTTCAGAGCAAGCATAAAGCGCGATAGCTCGCCGCCTGATGCCACTTTCATCATCGGTCCCGGCCGTGAACCCGGATTGGTTTCAACCCAAAATTCGATGTGATCAAATCCATCAGGCCCACGCGCATTTTCATCACGCTCAAGAGCGACAATGAATTTCGCACGTTCAAGTTTCAATGGCGGTAATTCTGCCATCACCGCTTTTTCCAGTTCGACAGCCGCTTTCGCACGTTTCTTCGAAAGCGTTTGCGCGGCAGCGATATAGCGATCCTCAGCCTCTTTCAAAGCCGCTTCAAGTTTCACGAGGGATGTTTCGCTTTGATCAAGTGCTTCCACATCCGCGGCATAACGCTCAGCCAATGCCGAGAGTTGATCCACAGGCACATGATATTTTCTTGAGGCGGCGCGCAACGCAAAAAGTCGTTCTTCAGCGCGCTCCAATTCACGCGGATCAAAATCAGCCGCGCGTTCTGCTGCTTCAAGCGCTGATCTTGTTTCCTCCAATGCATCAAGCGCGGTCGAGAGCGCGCGAATGGCCGGCCCCAACAGCGCATCATTTTCTGTGCCGCGACGCTCAAGCCGTCTTTGCACAGATAACAAAGTCGGAATCGGTGAAGAGGAACCGCCTACAGTATCTAGGGCTTCACGTATTTCGCCGCTGGCTTTTTCTGCCGCCATCATCGCTTGGCGACGATCAGCCAATTTTGTTTCTTCGCCCTCTTCCGGCCCGAGTGCGGATAGTTCATCACAAGCATGACGTAAAAAATCAGCTTCTTTACGTGCCGCTTCTAAGCGCGTTTGATGATCACGCAAAGTATCGCGCGCTTCACTCCAATGAAGATGCGCTTTACGAAGTGCTGCTAGTTCTTTTTCATTGCCGGCAAAGGAATCGAGAATGGCGCGATGGCTTGCAGGATCAGCCAACGCGCGATCATCATGTTGGCCGTGAATTTCAACAAGACTTGATCCGATGGCGCGCAAGGTCTGCACACTCACGGGCTGATCATTCACAAGTGCACGGGTTTTTCCGTCAGCCATCTGCACGCGGCGCAAAATGATTTCGCCTTCATGTGCGATCGTCTGCTCATGTCATCGGGCTGAAAGACAGCGGTGACCTGCCCTTGCGCCTCCCCTTGCCGCACCAGCGACCCATCACCCCGCGCGCCAAGCGCCAATGCAAAGGCGTCGAGCAGAATAGACTTTCCCGCGCCGGTCTCGCCTGTGAGCACGGCAAGGCCGCGATCAAAGGCTAAATCAAGCCGATCGATCAAAACGATATCGCGGATGGACAAATGGGTCAGCATGGGACGATGAAACGCCGAGGCGCCACCGGGATGCAAGCCCCCATCAGAAGATCTTCACGGCCTTAAACGCCTTGGAAATCCAGGAATCCTGATTTTCCTTCGGCTCGACACCTTTATTCTGCAAAAGCGCGTAGGTGTCTTTGTACCACTGGCTCTCGGGGAAGTTATGGCCGAGCACGGCCGCCGCCGTTTCCGCCTCATTCACAATGCCCAGCGCGAGATAGGCTTCCGTCAAGCGGGCCAGCGCTTCTTCAACTTGATTGGTCGTCTGGTATTGCGAGACAACAATACGGAACCGATTGATGGCAGCGGTGAAATTGCGCTTGTTGAGATAATAGCGGCCGACTTCCATCTCGCGTCCGGCCAATTGATCACGCAACACGCTGATCTTGAATTTAGCGTCTTTGGCGTAATCGGATTTCGGCCAGCGCTGGACAACTTCCTGGAAAGCGACAAGCGCCTTCTCCGCGCGCTCCTGATCACGTGTGATATCAAGCACCACATCATAGTAAGAGCTTGCAATCAGATAGGCCGCGTAAGCCGCATCGGGATCCGCCGGGTAAAGTTGCAAATAGCGTTTGCCTGCAGACGCCGCTTCTTCAAATTCTTTCATCGAATAATGCGAGAAAGTCTGCATCAACAACGCCTTCTTCGACCATTGCGAATAGGGATAGACTTTGTCGAGTTCTTTGAACTGCTTGTTCGCTTTCTCGAAATCGCGCGCCTCAACGGCCGCGAGACCATCATTGTAAAGTTTTTCTGCCGGAAGATCGGGTTTCACTTCGGGCTTATAGACTTCACCTTTGTCGAACGGATTAAGCGTATCGCAAGCGCCAAGCGGCAACACCGCCAAAAGAGCGAGTAAGGGAAGCATGATGCGGGTCGAAGCCCTCGGCGTGACGGTTTCGGCGTGGCGCATGATCAGCAAGGCTCCCCAGAGACAAGGACAGTGACAAAGACGGTCGATTTAGATTCGCAAGCGATCGCACACTGCGCTGGTTTCATAAACCAAACGCTAACAAGCCGCTAGCATCATGGGACAAAAAGCCACAAAAGACGGCGGAAATAGGGTCAGAAGGCCAAAGAGGGCTCAATCGACCGAAGGCGCACAGGCCACAGCCGCCACGCGCGTACGAACCGGGCCAAGAACCGTCTCAGAGCGTCTATCCTCGACGATCTCATAAGCGGTGCGGTCAGCAAATAAAGCTTCGAGAACGGCCACATTCATGCGATGGCCGCTGCACCAAGACCGGAAATGACCGATGATCGGCAAGCCTGCGAGCGCAAGGTCACCCACGGCATCAAGCATTTTGTGACGGATGAACTCATCACGATAACGCAAGCCCTCTGGATTGAGGATCTGGTCGCCATCAATCGCCACCGTATTTTCAAGCGACGCACCAAGCGCGAACCCTGCCTGACGCAAGCGATCAACATCTTTGAGAAACCCGAAGGTCCGCGCATGTTGTAATTCGTCGCGGAAGCTTTCAGGCGTGAGATCAAGTGTCTTTTTTTGACGACCGATCAATGCGGTCGGAAAATCAATTTCAACCGTTAAACGAAAGCCGCGCGCGAAAGGAACGAGTTCAGAAAATTTTCCGTCTTTCTCAACGCGCACAGGCTTTAAAACGCGCAGATACCGGCGCGCTGACTTTTGATTGACGAGACCCGCGCGATCAATCGCCGCGATGAAAGGGGCAGAGCTGCCATCCATGATCGGCACTTCAGCGCCGTCAATCTCAACGAGAAGATTATCGATGCCCGTCGCGTAAACCGCGGCCATCAAATGTTCGATAGTCGAAATCGCACCCGTCTCATGATCGCCAATGATGGTGCACAATTCAGACGCACTGACCGCATCGTGGCGCGCGGAAATCAAACGCTCTAAACCGCCTTCGAGGCCGGTGCGGAGAAAACGGATGCCGTGATTGTCGGCTGCCGGATGGAGAATAATCGAAACCGGTTTTCCGGAATGGACGCCATGGCCGGCCAACCGAGCGCGGCGCGCGAGAGTCACTTGTCGAGAAGAAGTCATCACGTCTCTTGTCCATCCCCCAAGACCAAGAGCCCTTGACCGGCACCCTTGACCATGACCGTGTTTCTACTCCCTGAACCGCAGAGGCTCAAATCACGGTTTCTTACCGTTTGTTACAAAAATCGTGATTGGGGAAAAGCTTAAAAAAGTGTTATTTATCAAAAATTTGGCCCGGATCTTTGAGACCCGGGCCGAACTCATTTTCGCACTCTGAAATACGGGCTTTCAGTTTGACTGACGCCGCAAGAAAGCCGGGATTTCCATCTGGTCATCCTCGAACATGCGCGGTGCCGGAGCGGGGCGCGCGGCTTGTTGAGGCTGTTGCATCGGACGCGGTGCCTGGGCCTGCATCGGCGCCTGGGCCGGCATGGTCGGCTGCGCCATTGGTTGCGGCTCGACAGAAACAGAACGCGGCGGAGCGGGCATTTCATTCGGATCCGAGCGGCGTCCGCCGAAACCAGCCGAGACAAGGCGCTCCATCAGCGATTTTTTCGGGCTTTCAACGGGAGCAGGGCGATCTTGACGACCCGCCTCGAGGCTCTTTTGCGCGATTGGCGGGAAATCTTCTGCCGTCGGCATGCGAACCGGACGAACCGGACGCTCAGAAACCGGAGGCACAAAACCACGATCATCGACATGCTGGGTGTACGGTTCCGGCATGCGCGGTGCAGGCTGTGGTTGCGGCTCAGGCATCACGGGACGCGGCGCGGCAGGACGAATGGCGAGATCGGGTGCCACTTGAATGCCACGCGGTTGATAGGCCGGTGTATAGGACGTTGACTGCGGTGCCGCTTCCGTCATCTGAGGCTGAGACACATAGGACGCGGCAGGTGCTGCAGGCGCATGATGTGCAACAGGAGCATGATGCTCAACCGGACGAGCGAGTGCCGCAGTAACTTCACTGCGCACGCGATCAGCCATATCGCGCAAACGGTTTTCAGCAACGGCTGAAGTTTGAATCGGAGCGGTTGCATTCTGACGCATGATTTCAGCGTGATCGATGCCGGTCGCAACAACCGACACACGCACAATGCCTTCAAGTGAGTCATCACGTGTGGCACCGAAGATGACATTCGCATCCGGATCCACTTCTTCACGAATACGGGTCGCGGCTTCATCGACTTCATAAAGAGTGAGATCGGAACCACCCGTGATCGAGATCAAAAGCCCACGCGCGCCCGACATATTCACATCATCAAGTAACGGATTGGCAATTGCGGCTTCAGCGGCACGAAGCGCACGCTTTTCACCCGTCGCCTCACCCGTGCCCATCATCGCCTTGCCCATTTCCCGCATCACAGCGCGGACATCGGCGAAGTCGAGATTGATGAGACCTTCTTTGACCATGAGATCGGTGATGCAGGCGACACCAGAATAAAGAACGCGATCGGCCATGGCAAACGCATCGGCGAAAGTGGTTTGCTCATTAGCGACGCGGAACAGATTCTGGTTCGGAATGATGATCAGTGTATCAACGCATTTCTGCAATTCATTGATACCCGATTCAGCCAAACGCATGCGGCGTGTGCCTTCGAACTGAAAGGGCTTTGTCACCACACCGACCGTGAGGATGCCCATATCGCGCGCAGCGCGCGCGATAACCGGAGCAGCGCCTGTACCCGTGCCCCCACCCATACCGGCGGTGACGAACACCATATGAGCGCCTGCGAGTTGATCGCGGATTTCATCAATCACTTCTTCAGCGGCAGCACGTCCGACTTCCGGCTGCGAACCCGCGCCGAGACCTTCGGTCACCTGCATGCCCATTTGAATAACGCGATGCGCTTTTGAACTTGTAAGCGCTTGCGCATCTGTATTGCCGACCACGAATTCGCAGCCCTGCAGACCAATTTCAATCATATTATTGACAGCATTGCCGCCGCCGCCACCCACACCGAACACGGTGATTCTTGGTTTCAATTCCCGGATGTCCGGTGCTGAAAGATTGATCGTCATGGTCTTCGCCTCTACTCTGGTTCGACGCC
>RFZR01000401.1 GCA_009920595.1 Alphaproteobacteria bacterium
TCTTGATCATCAGGGTAAGGCCGGTGAAAAATTCTTTGAGAATACCCGGTTTGTGAAAGAAGGTATCATTTTCGTCGGCATTAACATGCCGGGCTCCAATAACAACAAGGTTCTCGACGACAAGGAATGCACTAATAAGAGCGCGCGCACGCCGGAAATGTGTGCAGCAGGAAATAAAGAATATGAAGAGCGCGATGCCGCCAATGTTGCTTGGATGGCTGACGCATTCAAGCTTGCTCGTGACTCAAAGGCACCCGGCATTGTTCTCGTTTGGCAGGGTGATCCCGGCTTTGATTTGCCTGAAACGGAAGACCTTGATGAGCGTGCGGATGCCGGCCGTAGCGGGTTTACCAATTTCCTGAACAAGCTTGTCGCGGAAACGGAAAACTATGCTGGTCAAGTTTTGATCGTTCATGGGGATACGCATTTCTTCAAAGTAGATAAACCGCTTTATTCGCCGACCAAATTGTTGCCGAATCTGACCCGCTTACAGACATTCGGCAGCCCTTCCATCCATTGGGTTCGCGTGATGGTTGATCCGTCATCGGCGAATGTTTTCACGATTGATCCCGTGATCGTAAAGCAGAAATAAGGCTCCTTCACAAACAACTCGAAGACTTTAAGCGGCGGATCTTTGTGGTCCGCCGTTTTATTTTTGTCATAGAACCTCCATAAATGCGCTGGAGAACGCCTGCAGGGAGACGGACTGATGACTACGCGAATCGCAACGATTGCTGAACTAGAAGCGCTGTACGGTGTTCCTGGCGATACGTCTTTGGTGAAAGAAATCGATTACATCAATGATGATTATCGGCGGATGATTGAAGCATCGCCTTTTGCGGCGCTCGCCACGGTTGGCCCCGAAGGGCTTGACTGTTCGCCACGGGGCGACAGGACGGGGGAGCTTGTTAGAATTATAGATGAAAAGACGCTAATGATGCCGGATCGTCGAGGCAATAATCGCGCGGATTCGCTCCGAAATATTATTCGTGATCCTCGTATTGCTTTGATGTTCTTGATACCGGGATCTGGCAATGCTTTACGGATTAATGGGCGTGCGGAACTTGATCGTGATCCCGTTCTCTGTAAGTCCTTCGCCGTCGATGGGCAGGCCCCGCGTAGCGTGATTATCATCACAATTGAGGCGATCTATTTTCAATGTGCGCGCGCGATCGTTCGGTCGGATCTTTGGAATCCAGAGCACCATTGTGACCCGTCAACGCTTCCTACTGCTGGTCAGATTTTGGCCAACCTAAGCAAGGGGCAAATTGGCGGAAAAGACTATGACAAAGAGTGGCCAATACGCGCTGCGTCTACCATGTGGTGACCGGCCGCTTTAGGTTCGGTATCGCCGTCTTAGCGAAAGATCCGACGCGCTTTATAGCCCGACTGGTTGAGGTGCCGGATCGTATCCGCGACCTTTGTCCAGGTCTCGTAGCCGTCCGTGTC
>RFZR01000402.1 GCA_009920595.1 Alphaproteobacteria bacterium
GCGCGAAGCACCGCCACCATCACAGGTTCAACGCGGTTTGGCAGGAGGGCAGCACCATCAACCGCTTGTTCAATCGCGAAAATGCCAAAGAAGGGAATAACGAAACCGATGGCGCCCATAGCCACTGCGCGCAACGCACGTTGCAATCGCGTTGGGTTGCCGAAACGCGTCGAGCGTTCAATCATCGCGATCACATGTCGCCGCGCAAGCGTCGTGGCAAAAGCGGTGAGGCCCAACCCCAATGCGATCAACAATCCGCCAAGAAGGCCCGCGCGATCAACCGCACGTTCGATTGTATCCCGCGCGACAATTCCAAGCGCTCGCAAATCGTGCGAAAAATTAAATCCAATGTCAGACCAAAGCCCCGGCGAAAGGACACTTGCCGATTGTGAGAAAAGCTGCTGCGTAAAGAGCGCACGCCGTTTGTCGGAAATCGCCGTTTGCAATTGATCGGCTTGAACCGACAAGGTGCGTGCAAGCTTCACAGTATCATCAAATTCTTTGAGCGCCTTTTCACGCTCTTCCCGCTCTTTTGAAATATCGGGACTTTCGGGCGGCGCCTTGTCGTCAGGCTTTGGACCCAATTCTTTCAAACGTGAACGAATGGCTTCGGCGCGCGGCGATTGTTCATCGGTGATGGTCTTTACAGATTGTGCGATGGCTTCAACCCGTTGCCGCTTTTCTTGAAAAGAAGAGTCACCTATCGGACGGGATGTGATTGCCGCTTCGATCCCATCAAGTTCAAGGCGCAACGCGTCAAGCTGTGCACGAACATTGGTTTGGTCCTGCGCGTTGACCGGTGCGGACCATGACAAAAGCACAAGTGCCAAAAGACTGAATACAAGCGAGCGATGCTGCCGAAGAAAGCTCACAATGAGTGCCGCCATGCGTTAAGCCCTCCGCTCTTCACCCGAATCATCGGGCGATGACCAACGGAATGTCTCCGTAACGCGAAAGCCTTTTGTTTAGCGCGCTCGATGCCTTCAAGGATCAGGCGGCGCGCCTCTTGAGCGTCACCCCAACGCACAATCTTGACCCATTTGCCGGGTTCGAGATCTTTGTAATGGGCAAAGAAATGCTCGATCTGATGGATCGTGATTTCCGGAAGATCGGTATAATTCATAATCTTCTCATAGCGCTTGGTGAGTTTCGCGCTGGGCACCGCGACGATTTTTTCATCGCCGCCCGATTCATCTTCCATGATGAGCACACCCACAGGTCTCACGCTCATAATCGCACCAGGAATAATCGCTCTTGTATTGGCGACGATCACATCACAGGGATCACCATCATCGGAGAGTGTGTGCGGAATGAAGCCATAATTGCCCGGATAACGCATGGATGTGTAGAGAAACCGGTCAACCACGAGTGCGCCCGCGTCTTTATCGATTTCATATTTAATCGGTTCGCCGCCAATCGGGACCTCGATCACAACATTGA
>RFZR01000403.1 GCA_009920595.1 Alphaproteobacteria bacterium
TGATAAAGCGCGTAGAAAAAAGGAAGACCAAAAGCGGCCGCAAGCCAGGGATCAATCACGATACCGTGATCGATCATTTCGGCATCAATGATTAAAAGTGCCGCGCCAAGGAATCCTGCGATAATGGCGAGAATGCGCAAGCGGTTCGGTTTTTCCATGCCGACAATCAAAGCGAGAAGATAACCGAAGAGCGGCGTTGTTGAGGTCACAATCGAGAATGTTGAAACCGGAACATGCCCGACCACCATCAAGCTCAAGCCAAAAGGAAGATTGAGCATGATGGCGCAGCCAAGACCAAAGAGCCACAAGCGCGCATCCCATAAACGCACCGGTCCGAAGGCACGCCAGATTGCGAAGAGAACAACGCCAACAGCGAGGCTTGAATAAGTGATCGTTTGCAACGGAGTGACGCCCACTTGCGCGAGCGCCTTTGTCATCACGGGTGACAAACCCCAGAAGAGTCCGAGGCCCAGAAGATTTGGGATCAATCCAACGCGCGATGCAGAGGGTCCATATGCCTTCGGAGTTAGGGCCATTAACGCTTAACCACGCTGCTTTTTAGCAGACCGACGCGAAAGCATATTCAACCCTTCAACGCCCGCTGAAAAAGCCATGGCTGTGTAGATATAGCCCTTCGGCACATGCGCGCCAAAACCTTCCGCCATCAAGGTCATGCCGATCATCAACAAGAAGCCGAGCGCCAACATGACGATGGTCGGGTTATGTTTGATGAATTTCGACAAGGGATCAGCGGCAAACATCATGGCCAAAACAGCGGCAATGACGGCGATGATCATGATCGGCAAATGCTCGGTCATCCCAACCGCGGTAATGATGTTGTCGATTGAAAAAACAAGGTCAAGCAACAGGATTTGAACGACGGCAGCGGCAAGTCCGCGTTTCGTGGGTGCGGAGAATAAATCCGATTCCTCTTTCGGATTGAGTGAGTGATGAATTTCACGCGTCGCCTTCCAGACAAGAAATAATCCACCGGCAATCAAAATCAAATCACGCCCCGAGAAACTCTTTCCCATGATCGAGAACAGAGGTTCGACAAGATGAATGATGAAGGTCAATGCGCCCAAAAGAACAATGCGCAGGCCTAGGGCGGCGAGAAGGCCGATCCGGCGCGCAATCTTTTGCTGCTCGGGCGGCAGCTTATTCGAGAGAATTGAAATGAAGATCAGATTGTCGATGCCGAGCACGACTTCCATGGTCACCAAAGCGGCAAGGGCTACCCATGCATGAGGATCAATGACAAGCGAATAGAGATAATCCATGGTACTCGGCTTTCGGAACGCGACCGTCTGGTTCAGTCAAGAGAATCGGAAAATGTCTGATGTTGTTTATCGACTAAACGTCGAAAACGCGAACGCGGCGTCGTGTATTGCGCTCAACAACGACCGCAGGCTTTGAACCGCCACGGGCAATGGTTGCCAC
>RFZR01000404.1 GCA_009920595.1 Alphaproteobacteria bacterium
TCATGGATGAACCGACGGCGCCTTTGACGCCGAAGGAAGTTGAAACGCTTTTTACGATTGCGCGGCGTTTGCGTGATGAGGGACGTACGATCATTTTCATTTCGCATCGGCTCGAAGAAGTGCGCGCGCTTTGTGATCGCGTGACGATTTTCCGCGATGGTAATAAGGTTGCGACCGACGAGATCACGCGGTTGACGGATGCGGACATCATTCGCTTGATGATTGGCCGTTCTCTGCGCGAATATCTTAAGAAGCAGGAAGCTTCGATTGGCGATGTGGCGTTGTCCGTCAAAGGGTTAACCAAGGCGGGTTATTTCAACGATATCAGTTTTGATATCCGTCATGGCGAGATTGTGGGTCTTGGCGGCCTTGTCGGGGCAGGGCGCACTGATGTGGCGCGCGCTTTGTTTGGCATTGCGCCGGCGGATAAAGGCGAAATCTCTATCAATGGTCAACCGGTGGTGATTAATGATCCCGCACGCGCGATTGATCATGGTCTGGCTTTTGTTCCTGAAGATCGGGCGATTGCGGGAATCTTTCGCACACTATCGGTTGAACAGAACATTACAGCGGCCGTGCCTGAAAAAATCTCGCACGCGAATATCATCAATTTCGCAACTGAGCATGAGATTGCCAAAAGCTCGATTGCTAAACTCAGCATTCGTTTGGCCTCTATGCGGCAACCGATTGGTGAATTATCAGGGGGCAATCAGCAAAAATCAATTCTCGCGCGCTGGCTTTTGACTGATCCGGAAATTCTTATTCTCGATGAACCGACGCGTGGCATTGATATCGGCGTGAAGGCTGAATTTTACGATATGATTGGCGAATTGGCTGCAAGTGGTCGCGCCATTCTTTTGATCTCATCTGAGCTGCCGGAACTCCTCGCTCTTTGTGATCGCGTACTGGTGATGTCAGAAGGGCGGATCACCGCTGATATTCCACGAAAAGACGCCACACAAGAATCAATCATGCATGCGGCGGTGCCGCGTGGACTTGAGAGGCGTGCATCATGATCATGTCTCTTCTTCGCCGCCGCGAGGCCGGCATATTGTTGATGATTATTCTGTTTTGCGCCTTTGTGGGCTTTATGCGGCCGCGCTTTTTGACGCTTGATCAATTCAGAATCATTTTGCTGTTGATCCCGCTCATTCTCATTGGTGCGATGGGGCAGATGCTTGTGATCATCGCGCGGCATGTCGATCTGTCTATCGGGTCGATCCAAGGTTTGGCGGCGATGCTCACCGCCTTGATGTTTAAATTTCACCCCGAAATTCCGTGGGGCTTTGGTTTTGTTGTCGCCATCGGTGTGGGGCTTGGTCTCGGCGTGATCAATGGCGTTCTCGTCACAGCCTTCAATCTCCCTGCGATCATCGTGACGCTTGGCACATTAAGCCTTTATCGCGGGCTCACTTTTATTGTTTCAAATGCGAAGCAGAT
>RFZR01000405.1 GCA_009920595.1 Alphaproteobacteria bacterium
GCTTAACCGGCTGTCGAAGAGCCCTTGGAGCAGAACGTGGTTTTCGTGGAGGCAAGAGAACTTCTTTTTTAATAGAGGCCAATGTGGTTGAAACTAACTTATTAGGTTGTTGACGCATTAAAAGAATGACAAAAGAGGAAATAGAATGAATGAAAAAGGGATGAAAAAAAATCATCCCGAGAACAGTTCATCATTTTTAGAAAGTTTTTCTAAGCTCATTAGTATAGAAGAAGTTGATAGTATTTGTAGAAGAACTGGTAATGGAAGAGGAGCACCAGAGATTATTTCAAAGGCAGAAATTTTTATAGGGTTGGTGTATCATTTTTTTACTGGGGCTGGAAATTTAGCTACTCATGTGGATAGGCTCCTTGGAAAAAAGATGAGTAATGCAGCATTGACCCAACGACGAATGAATTTCCCATTAGAAATTTTTGAGAAGATTATGGAAATTGCACTCAGGCCATTAGCATCAGTTGAAAAGCATGCTGAGTGCTTCTACAAAGGACTACGTCTTGTAGCAATAGATGGAACGCAATTTTCAGCAGCCAACAGAATATCCATTCTTGAAGAGTGGAGCAAGCATGCGAGTCGGCGCTTAGGATCAGCATTTGCAAAGGTTGGAGTTTGCACGTTGATAGAACTTGGAACACACCATCCTTTAGCTGTGGCAATAGCGGAGAATCAGGAGAGCGAGTTGGCGTTAGCTTCAAGAATCATAGGTAAACTTCCTCAGAAGTCATTACTCATTGCAGATCGTCTTTTTGGCACGGCTTCAACAGTAGAGGAAATTATCAATGTTTGTAAGAGTAGAGAGAGTTCTTTTTTTATTCGTGTTAGAAGCAATTTAATCACAAAAGTTCAAAAGATCTATGGAGATGGAAGTGCATTGGTAGAAGTTGCTGTAAGGGACCAAGAGAATCCAAAAAAAATAAAAAGTATTCTCTTACTTCGAGAAATACGTGCAAGAATCAAGCAACCTGGCAAAGAATGGAGCACAATGATTTTTTGGACAAATTTATTAGATCCTACTCTTTATCCAGCCGGCGAACTTGTCCCCCTTTATGCTAGAAGATGGGATCATGAACTCTACTACAAACAGTTGAAGATTGATTTACACTGTGGAGAACTCTTGCAGAGCCAAACTCCAGAGACATGCTTACAAGAAATAGCGGCACTTATCTTAGCCAGTGCTATCCTTGCACAAGAGCGATTAGTTTTAGCTCAAAGCCAAGATCTTCCTTTGGTGCGTATCAGCTTAGCTAAAACACAAACTCTTCTTGATGCCTTGTGGATTGTGCTAAAGGCTGCTCAGAGCCTTTTTAATACTCAACAATGTGATGAGTTAGTTTCAACCACATTGGCCTCTATTAAAAAAGAAGTTCTCTTGCCTCCACGAAAACCACGTTCTGCTCCAAGGGCTCTTCGACAGCCGGTTAAGC
>RFZR01000406.1 GCA_009920595.1 Alphaproteobacteria bacterium
GAATGGCTCGACAAGCGTGGCCTTGTCCAATGGCCGATGGTGATGGGCGGCATTGTGCCGATCGTCAATCTTGAAGGCGTGGGTCCTTCGGATCTCGTTCTCGACGGCCAGACCCTCGGTGACATCTATTCGGGCAAGATCAAGCGCTGGAATGACGCCGCTTTGACCGCGCTCAACCCGAAGGCCAAGCTTCCGGATCTTCCGATCATCGTGATCCGCCGTTCAGACGGTTCGGGCACGACCTATAACTTCACTTATTACCTCTCGGCCGTGAATGAAGACTTCAAGAAAAAAGTCGGCACGGGTGAAGCGGTTGAATGGCCTGTCGGCATCGGCGGCAAGGGCAATGATGGCGTGGCCAACAATGTCATGCAGACCAAGGGTTCGATTGGTTATGTGGAGCTCGCCTTCGCGATCCAGAATGGCCTTGCTTACACCGACATGATCAACGCGGCCGGCAAGCGCGTGAAGCCGAAATATGATAGCTTCCTCGCTGCAGCTCAAAATGCGGATTGGGCCAAATCAGACCACTTCAATCTGATCCTCGCCAATCAACCCGGCGCCACCGCTTGGCCGATGACGGTTGCAACCTTCATCCTCATGCCGACCGAACCAGAAGATGCAGAAGCTGCAGCAGCCGCTCTCAAATTCTTCGACTGGGCCTATGCGAATGGCGACGGCATGGCGAAGGATCTCGATTATATCCCGATGCCTGACTCGGTTGTCTCGAAGGTCAAGGCATCAGTCTGGTCGCAGATTGCCAAGTAAGCTGTCGTCGCTCTGTCATCCTTCTGTGATGATTTGACGGGATTACAAGATCGGGGCGCTTCACAAAGCGTCCCGATCTAATAAAACGAACCAAAGACGAAACGGTACTGACCTCAAAATGACGGGCAAGGAAAAGGGGGCCGATTATGACGCATGCCACTCCTTCGCTTGATCATGATGGACGGTTGAGCGGTGTGCGCTCGAAGATACTTGCCCGCATGGCGCTGGGCGATCGCAGTTTCCATTTGGTGACGCGCATTTGCGCTTATGGCGTTTTCATTCTTTTGGCCGGAATCGTGGTGTCGCTCATCATGGGGGCTTGGCCAGCGATCAAGACGTTCGGCCTTGAGTTTTTGGTTACCCGCCGATGGGCGCCGCAGCTTGATGAGCCAATCCTTGGTGCGCTTGCGCCGATTTATGGCACTTTGCTTACATCATTCATTGCGATGCTGATCGCTGTTCCCTTTGGGCTGGGTGTTGCAATTTTTTTGACCGAACTTTGCCCGATCCCTTTGCGCCGCCCAATCCGCGTTGCGGTTGAACTTTTGGCAGGTATCCCTTCGATCATTTATGGCATGTGGGGCTTTTTTGTTTTGGGTCCCTTCCTCGCGCAACATATCGAACCCGCCATCGTTTGGGCCGTCAAAGATATTCCGGTCTTGAACATTATT
>RFZR01000407.1 GCA_009920595.1 Alphaproteobacteria bacterium
CGCTGCTTTGGCGGCGATGGCTATTGGTCGTGCTTTTTTTGCTCGTCCGCTTTCCGGCCTCCTTCTTCTTAGCCGCCCCTGAGGGCCGGCCGGGCATCAGCCTGGGCGCTCAGGGGAGCATGATAAGACCAGCCACTCCACCGGCCTGCGCGACCCTATGAAAGCCGTGTCCCGGGCAAGACGAAGGACCAAAGATTATGGCCACCACATCCGATAAAGACCGCGTCATCATTTTCGACACCACCTTGCGCGATGGCGAACAATCGCCGGGCGCATCCATGACGCTCGAAGAGAAGCTTGAAGTCGCCGATCTCTTGGATGCGATGGGCGTCGACATCATCGAAGCCGGTTTTCCGATTGCCTCTAATGGCGATTTCGAAGCGGTGGCAGAAATTGCCAAGCGCATCAAACGCGCAACCGTTGCCGGTCTCGCTCGTGCGATCAATGCCGATATTGATCGTGCCGGTGAAGCGGTGAAATTCGCCCAAAAGCCGCGCATTCATACATTCGTTTCAACGTCACCCATTCATCTCGAATTCCAGATGAAGAAGAGTGAAGCGGAAGTGCTCGATATCATCACCGCCACTGTCACACGCGCGCGCAATCTGGTTGCGGATGTCGAATGGTCGGCGATGGATGCGACCCGCACCTCGATTGAATATCTCTGCCGCACGGTCGATGCCGCCATCAAAGCCGGTGCGACCACGATCAATCTGCCGGATACGGTGGGCTATGCGACGCCGGATGAATATCGCGACATGTTCAAACAAGTGCGCGAACGCGTTACCAATTCCGATAAGGCGATTTTCTCTTCGCATTGCCATGATGATTTGGGATTGGCAGCGGCGAATTCACTCGCCGCTTTGGAAGGCGGCGCGCGCCAGATCGAATGCACCATCAATGGTCTTGGCGAGCGTGCAGGCAATGCCGCTTTGGAAGAAGTCGTGATGGCGATTAAGACGCGCGGTGACAAATTGCCTTATGTTACGGGTATTGAGTCAACCATGCTCACACGCGCGTCGAAACTTGTAGCGGCGGTCACGTCATTCCCTGTTCAATACAACAAAGCGATTGTTGGTCGGAATGCGTTTGCGCATGAAAGTGGCATCCATCAAGACGGCATGCTGAAGAACCAGCAGACTTACGAAATCATGACTCCGGCCTCCGTCGGCGTTTCAAAAACATCGCTGGTGATGGGCAAACATTCAGGCCGCGCCGCGTTCCGCGATAAGCTCAAAGAATTGGGCTATGAATTGGGCGAGAACGCGTTTGAAGAAGCCTTCAACCGCATGAAGGATTTGGCTGATCGAAAAAAGCATGTCTATGACGAAGACATCGAAGCGCTTGTGGGCGACGAGATGAATTCGGGCGCCGATCCGATCAAGGTCGAGAGTCTCACCGTGATTGCAGGCACACAAGGCCCGCAACTCGCAACACTC
>RFZR01000408.1 GCA_009920595.1 Alphaproteobacteria bacterium
TTGATCAAATTTGATCAAGATAGTGGTTTTCAGATAGGCTCCTCGACGCATAGGGTCGGAGCGTTCGACTCTTCGAGCGCGCGGGAGAGGGGCAGTCTCATGCGGTCCATCGGCTCAAAAAATGAAAAATATTATTATTTTTCAATAATTTACGATTATTCTTCGCGAGCGAGATCCTTTGACTTTTAAAACCGGATATCAATTCGATCAGATCCACCAAACACAAAAACTTGAATTCAGGGAGAACCGAACCATGGCGCAATTTTCAGGAAAAGTGGCGGTCGTCACTGGATCAACGCAAGGCTTGGGGCTCGCCGTTGCCTCGTTACTTGCCGAGCGGGGGGCGGCCGGTCTCGTTCTTTGCGGTCGCAATCAAACAAAAGGCGAGGCCAATGCGAAAGACCTTGCCACGCGTTTTTCAACCAAAGTGATTTTCGTGCGCGCCAATTTGGGTGATGTCGCTGATTGCCGTCGCGTGATTGCGGAAGCCGATCGCGCTTTTGGCCGTATCGATGTTCTCGTGAATTGCGCAGCCGATACAAGACGCGGAACAATCATCAATACATCACCCGAGCTTTTCGATGAACTCTTTAATCGAAGGTGCCATCGTCAATATCGGTTCGATGTCCGCAAAAGCGGGGCAACCTTTCTTGACCGCCTATTCGATGACCAAAGGCGCGTTGCAAACGCTCACCGAAAATGTAGCATTTGCAGCGCTTAAAAACCGTATCCGAGTCAACGCGTTGAATATTGGCTGGATGGAGACAGAAGGTGAGCATGCCATTCAAAAATCGGATGGTAGTCCGCCAGATTGGCTTGAAAAAGCCGCGCCGAATATGCCTTTCGGACGTTTGGTTGATCCAATCGGTTGTTCAATTCGATCAATCCATCTGGGGCGCTTATGAAGGCGCGCCATCACCTTCAAAGCTTCTGTCCCTGTAACAAAAAAAGCAAAGCAATTAAGGGGAGCTAAAGCCATTCCTAAAACAACAATCAAAAAGATTGCGGAATTGGCTGGCGTTGGCACAGCAACGGTTGAACGCGTCCTTAATGAAAGAGGAGGCGTTCGACCGGATACAGTTGAAAAAGTTATCCGCGCTTTGCGCGATGTTGATTATCCGCGTCGTATTCCTGAAAAACATCAAGGCCTGATGCGGATTGATGTTATTCTCGTTAATCCGGAATCAACATTTTTTGAAAGATTGGCACGCGCTTTTGCGCGCATTGCAGCGACTCTTGACCCCGCCATTTCAGTACATCGCAGCTTTATGGATGATACGGATCCCGAAGCGATTGCGCGAAGATTATCCGATTATTCTATTCGTCGTTCTGCGATCATAATTGCTGCGCCCGAGCATCCTTCTGTTCGTCGCGCGCTTCTTGCGCTTCGCTCACGCGGCGTGCCAGTCATTCAAATTGTCTCGCGGATGAAGGG
>RFZR01000409.1 GCA_009920595.1 Alphaproteobacteria bacterium
GGACGAGGCACCGGAAACGGCACGTCGCCATCGATGAAGCTTTCCGTGTCATTCTGCGCGACAAGCTGCGGCAATACCGGTTCGGTAGCAGCCACTTCGATAGCAACCGAATCCTCAGCCGACGCGACCTGTACCGGCGCACGCGCATCCCCAATCAGCATAGCTGGTTTGCCATCGGTCCTAAGGCTCGCCAGCAACTTGTGATCGTCGCTGCCTTCAAGCGGTGCGAGACCAAGATAATCGACCTTCACGCGTACAATGCCCTTGTTACGGAAAGCCAAGGCTTGCGCGACAGGTTCAGACACATCGACCAAGCGGGTAGAATGGAACGGTCCGCGATCATTCACACGCGCAACGATCGAGCGGCCATTCACGAGATTGGTGACGCGGATATAGCTCGGCATCGGCAAAGTGCGATGCGCCGCAGTGATCGACTCGGTGTCAAAAACCTCGCCATTGGCAGTCTTGCGGCCGTGGAAATCAGCGCCATACCAAGACGCCGTGCCGACCGCCGAATAGGACTTCGGCACAGATGGCACATAGGTCTGCCCGGCAACCACATAGGGTTTACCGACCTTTGCGTAGCCCCCGCCCTTCGGCACATCTTCACCATCGGCGACGACACGCGGGCTCGGGCTCACGCCATATTTGGGGTCAATCTGGGCCATTTTGGATGGACCGCAGGAGACAAGGCCAAGGCTCAAAGCCGTAACGGTCAAAAGACCGGCGAAACGGAACCGAGCCGAAGCCTTTAACAAGGCGTTAGGGCCGAAAGACGAAGATGTCGGAGATTTTGAGATCAAAAGCTTGTTCTTTCAATTCACCAAGACCGGGCAAAGACTATCGGCAAGACCTAACAAAGACCGCCGGAACGCTTGCAAGGTTACTCTCAATAAAGGCGCCTCACGCCTTGGTGGGTTGGACCTAAGTCACTCAACGAACAGACACGCATAATATCGTCCGATCAGCACGCATGCAAGAAGAGACACACCAAAAAGACTAATTAATCATTTATATCATGGGCTTGGGATGTATTTTCTTGCACCTTTTAGTTGAGTGTTAGCGCCGGATTTTGACAAAATTTCGACCCAAAAGACGGAGTTTTGCCCCCTTCCCGACCGGATTCCCCCGGTCTGATTCGGCTTCTTCAGAGAGGGAGTTGTCGAACCGGAAGTTTTAGGCCTATAAGCGCGCCAACAAGGATGGGTGGCCGAGTGGTTTAAGGCAGCGGTCTTGAAAACCGCCGTGGGTGCAAGCTCACCGTGAGTTCGAATCTCACCCCATCCGCCATCGCTCCCAATATAAAGAAGAAAAAAATTTAGAGCGAAACTCTAGCAACAGTAAATATTTGAAAATTTCCCTAAGGTCATCGAAAAATGATGATAAAAGAATTCTAATTCCGGACACCCGCACCATGCC
>RFZR01000410.1 GCA_009920595.1 Alphaproteobacteria bacterium
TTGGCTCTTGTTGAACCGCACCAATATCGGCCGTCAGATCTATGCGCTTGGTGGCAATCGTGAAGCCGCTCAACGTTTGGGCTTCAATGTCTTCCGGCTCAACATTCTGGTTTATTGCTATATGGGACTCACAGCAGGCGTCGCCTCCCTCATTCAGGCACAGCTCGCACAATCCGTCGCCCCCACTGTGCTTGTCGGTAAAGAGCTTGATGTGCTGGCTGCTGTTGTCTTGGGCGGCGCAAGTCTTATGGGCGGTGTCGGTACAGTGCTTGGCACAGTGTTGGGCTTGGCACTTCTTGCCATCATGCAGAATGGTCTCATTCTCATCGGCGTATCATCCTATTGGTCGCAATTCTTTGTCGGCTTTGTTATTCTTCTCTCGGTCAGCGCGACGGCGCTCTCCGCCCGCCGCAAGCGCAAGGGAAATCTTGTCGAATGAGCAACACGCCCTCCTATCTGAATAAAGGCCCTGATGCGGCTTTGATGCGGCTCATCAATGGTTTAACGCATGATGTCACCAATCGTCGGCTCATCATTCTGCTTGTCGCGCTTGTTGTCGTGTTCGGTCTTCTGATCGGCGAACGTTTCTTCTCGCAAGCGACTGTTCAATCGATGGCGTTCCAATTGCCGGAACTCGGCATTCTGTCGCTTGCTATGATGATCACGCTTGTTTCAGGTGGATTGAATCTCGCGATCATCTCGACCGCCAATCTCTGCGCGCTGACCATGGCTTACATCATGACCACGCAGGTTCCGGGTGCTGAAGGCTTTATGTGGGTTGGCTGGCAGATCACCGCCATTCTTGCAGGTCTTGCGGTCGCTGCCGTCATCGGCCTTCTGAACGGTTTTGTGATCGCCTATCTCGGCGTCTCGCCCATTCTCACCACGCTCGGCACAATGACGATGGTGAAGGGCATTGCGATTGGCATGACACGCGGCAATGTGCTCTCGGGTCTTCCTGAACCGATAGTCTTCATTGGCAATGGCACAGTCTATGGTATTCCGACCGCAATGATCGTCTTTGCCTTTGTCGCAATTCCTGTTGCGATTATGCTTGGCCGCACGCCGACGGGCGCCGCGACCTATATGATCGGTTCGAATGAAAAAGCCACCCGATATTCCGGTATTGATACAAAACGCGTGATCTTGCGCGTCTATCTCATTTCAAGCTTGCTCGCCGCTGTTGCGGGCCTTGTGATGATGGCGCGCTTTAATTCGGCAAACGCCTCTTATGCCGAGAGCTATCTGCTCGTCACGATCCTTGCAGCCGTGCTCGGCGGCGTCGATCCGATGGGCGGCTTCGGCAAGATCGCAGGCCTCATCCTCTCGCTCATCATTCTGCAAGTGATCTCCTCGGCGTTCAACTTGCTCAACTTCAGCCAATTCTTGACGCTTGCGATCTGGGGCACGA
>RFZR01000042.1 GCA_009920595.1 Alphaproteobacteria bacterium
AACGTCCGAACAACCGTTCGAGATCGGCAAGTTTCAATTCGATGAAAGTCGGACGACCATGATTGCATTGGCCGGAATTCGGGGTCGCTTCCATTTCACGTAACAGCGCATCCATTTCTTCTGCGCGCAAACGCCGTCCCGCGCGCACGGAATGATGGCAGGCAAAAGTTTTAAGGACATGATCAAGCCGCGCCTCAAGCGTAGCGCCCGTGCCCCATTCTTCAAAACTCTCAACGAGGTCACGCATCGCGCCTTCAATATCTCCTTCGGCAAGGGATGCGGGCACTTCCGTAACAGAGATTGCTCCTGGCCCGAAGGGTTCAATCGCCACACCCATCTCTTCAAGGAGCTTTTGGTTTGAGAGCAGGCGATCGGCTGACAATGCATCAAGCTCGATGATCACAGGAATGAGCAACATTTGCCGCGCGAGAGATTTTTTCTCGCGGTCGCGTTTTAATTTTTCATAAACGAGACGCTCATGCGCGGCATGTTGATCGACAAGCACAACACCTTGTCTCGTCTGCGCGACAATATAAGTGTCGTGAATTTGCGCGCGGGCGGCGCCGAGCGGTTTGTCAAGAAGATCTTCTGAGAGTGCCGAAAGACCTGCGCGACGATCAACCGATGGTAATGAAAGCGCTTCAAATCCGGCTTGTGCGGCTTCTCCAAAACCATCAGGTCGAGACGGCGAGTCTTGCCAATTCCAATGTGCTGGTGGTGCGCTTGATGAATAAGAGTGATTGCGTGAAAGCGCGCTGAAGGCACGATGGGCCAAGGTCGATGATGTCCGCCCCGCATGTTGTAGAGCGTCACGAAGTGTTGAGACGAGAAGGCCACGCACAAGTCCCGGATCACGAAAGCGCACTTCACTTTTTGCCGGATGAACATTCACATCAACAAGATGTGGTGGCAGCGTGATAATGAGCGAAGCAGCTGGATGACGACCAGCGGGCAGAAGATCCTGATAGGCGGCTTTCAAAGCGCCGACTAAAAGACGATCACGTACGGGGCGACCATTGACGATGAAATGAATATTGTTCGCGGTCGGGCGATGATAGCTGCCGAGCCCTGCAAGGCCTTTAAGCGTAACGTCATCCCGATGCGCTTCAACGCTAATGGAGTTTTCTGCGAAGTCTTTACCGAGTATCACGCTTGTGCGGCGCGCGAAAGCATCAGCGCCCGTTTCAGCTGCGCAATCGATGAGCGTGTTACCGTCGCTGATCAGGGTGAATCGAATTTCAGGATGTGCAAGCGCGATGCGTTTAACAATGTCAGCGACCGCTTGTGCTTCGGCGCGATCTGTTTTCAAAAATTTCAAACGTGCGGGCGTAGCAAAAAAGAGATCCGCGACATCAACGCGCGTGCCCTGCATCATTGCGATGGGTTTGGTCTCGCCTTTCAAGCCGGCATCGACTGTGAGTGTGACGCCCATCGACGCGTTTTTCATTCTTGAGGCGATTGTTAATCGCGCCACCGCACCAATCGATGGCAGCGCCTCACCACGAAACCCTAATGTGGCAATCGCAAATAAATCACCATCAGGAAGTTTAGATGTCGCGTGTCGTTCAACGGCGAGTGAAAGATCATCTTCACTCATCCCGACACCGTCATCGACAACGCGAATAAGATCACGCCCACCGGAGGTGATCACGATTTCGATATGACGCGCTTCGGCATCTATCGCATTCTCGACAAGTTCTTTGACGGCCGAGGCCGGACGTTCAACGACTTCGCCCGCCGCGATGCGGTCAATCAGAACGGGATCAAGTTTGCGAACGGACATGGACACCTCTACGGCGCTCCGAATCGCACGGTTTCGCCTGAGGCCTGACGATAAAGCCTTTGACGGGGCGCGGAAAGATCGGCGTCGATAAAGGCGTTAAACGCCAACCGGACGGCCAACAATCACTGTGAAAATCTCACCTGTCCCATAAAGCCTTTTCGCAACCCGCGTTGCGTTTTCGCGGTTGACTGCGGCCACCAATCCGTTGCGGCGTTCCATATAATCGAGACCGAGATTTTCGACCTGCATATGCACGAGTTGATTCGCGAGTTTCGTTGAAGTGTCGAAACGCAAGGGCCAAGACCCGATCAGATATTTTTTGGCGATGTCGAGTTCTTCATCATTGGGCCCATCAATCGCAAGCGACTTTATTTCCGCTTCAATGATCGCAAGTGATTCAGCCACGCGTTCGTTCTTGGTTGACGTGCCGCCCATATGCAAAGGCCCATGATCGAGTGGCGCCAATTGCGAGAAGACCGAATAGGCGAGGCCGCGCTTTTCACGCACTTCGCGGAACAGCCGTGATGAGAACACACCACCACCCAAAATATGATTGATTACGCTTGCGGTAACAAAATCAGGATCGCTTTGTTGCAAACCGGGCGCGCCATAGCGGATTGAGCTTTGCGGAATATCAAGGTCAACAATTGTGCGTGTGCCGATCAATTTAGGCTGCGCGACGGTAATATTTGAGAGTTTCGATTTTGCCGGGAAATTGGCAAAAATCTGATCAAGCTCTTTGGCGAGTGTTGTCGCATCAATGGCGCCTACAACAGCGATTTTGAGAGTCTCACGTGAAAAAATTCGGTCGCGGAAGGAAAGTAAATCCTTACGTGTGATCTTCGGAATGCTTTCAAAAGTGCCTTTTACAGCGCGCGCATAGGCGTGGCCTTCAAAGGCTTTTTCAAACCAGGTGCGATTGGCCTTTGTATCAGGATCATTGACTTCATGACGCAAGGAAGCGAGCATTTGTGCGCGTACGCGTTCAACAGGTTCTTCATCAAGCCGCGCTTCGTTCAGCGCCAGACGAAGCATGTCAAAAGCTTCGTTACGATGTTTTGAAAGTGTACGCAGATGTCCCGTGATCAAATCACGCGAAGCGGAGAAACCAAGTTCAATCGCATAATCGTCAAGCCGATCATGGAACGCGGCAGAGTCATAAGGGCCCGCGCCTTCATCAAGAAGGCCTGCAAGAAAGGATGCTGTTCCGGGAAGGTCCTCGGGATCCTGCGAGGAGCCACCATGCATCGCGATTTCCATCGCAATCAAAGGCACCGTGTAATCTTCGATCAGCCACGCTTCTAGGCCTGATGATGAGCGGACAACTTGTATCCGCGATGAAAGACTCGGTTTGATCGAAAGATCATTCATTACGCCGCCTCGTCTTTCAAAAGATATCCAGTCACCATGCGATGAGGATTGAGCCATGTCTCAGCGGCTTTTTGCACGCTTGCTGCATCGACGGCTTCAATTAAATCGGGCCAGGATTTGACATCTTCAACCGTTGAGCCAGTCGCGAGCGCTGATCCATACATGCGCGCCAGCGATGATTGGCTGTCTTGCGCATAGATGGCATCAGCAACAAGTCTTGTCTTTGCGCGGCGCAATTCACTCTCGTCCACGGGGTGTTTGGCCATTTCTTCGACAACGGCAAGCACGCGGGCTTCCAACGCATCAAGCGTAATACCCGGACGCGGCACCGCATAAAGAAGAAGACGTGAGCGATCAACGGCGGTTGATTGATACCACGCGCCAGCGGCAACAGCGACGGCTTCCTCCATCACTAATTTACGATGAAGACGGCCGGTGCCTGATGCGCCGATGAGTTGCACAAGCACTTCAAGCGCCTCGGCTTCGCCTTTGCTCGCTGTTGTATAACTTGGTGCGAGCCAAGCAAGCTGCAATGAAGGTTGCTCGACTTTCGGATCCGCGAGCGTCACACGGCGCGCAGAGCGCGGATCGGGTTCACGCGGACGCAACCGCGAAGGCTTTTCACCACGCGCGGGAATTTTTCCGTAAGTTTCTTTTGCGAGGGTTACGACTTCATCTTTTGTTACATCACCCGCAACAACAAGAATGGCATTTTCCGGCGTGTAGAAGCGACGATAATAAGTCAGCGCGTCCTCACGTTTCAAACCCTCGATCTCGTGCATATAACCGATGATGGGTTTGCCATAGGGATGATGCGTGAACAAAGTGGCCGCAAGCGCTTCGCCCAATTCGGCGGCGGGATCGGTGTCCGTTCGCATACGGCGTTCTTCAATCACCACATCGCGTTCTGGATCGACGATCTCATCGGTCAATACAAGACCGGTCATGCGATCGGATTCGAATTCCATCATGGTTTTCAAATGTTCACGCGCAACGCGTTGATAGTAAGCCGTGTAATCAACAGAAGTGAATGCATTTTCTTGACCGCCAAGCGCGGTCACGACATCAGAGAATTCACCTTGGCGATGTTTCTCCGTGCCTTTGAACATGAGATGTTCGAGAAAATGCGCGATGCCTGATTTGCCAACCGGATCATCTGCCGAGCCATTGCGATACCACACCATATGCGTGACCACAGGCGTGCGATGATCGGGGATCACGACGATCTCCAATCCATTCTCAAGTGTCACATGCGCAATATTAGGTCCGCCGCTTTGGGCGTCCGCCATAATTTTAGACATGAAGTCTTCCTGTTGCGTAAGATCTCTATGATCTTACCAGAATTGATACCAAGGTTTTTGGGAAGCGCCCGCAGCAGCGGCAGCGGCTTCTATCTCCGGTGTGATCACAGCTTTTTTAGCAATGGCTTTTGGGGGAGCGGTGAGTGCACGCGGGCCTGAGGCTTCAGCCAAAGCATTATTCTTTGCTGCCACCTGTTTCATAATTTCCGACGCTTTTGCCATGTCTTGAGGCGAGAGCGGTTTGCTCGGGTCACTCGGGGGCATGACCGCTACCCCCTGTTCCGAGGCGGCTGTCTCAGTCATTGGACCGAGTAGCTTGGCAAAGAGTTCGCCTTGCTCAAGTCCGTCTTCCCCTTTTTTCGCTTTTTGCTTTTTGATCACATCCGGATCTTTTGGCCAGGCGGGGTCAGTGCTTTCAGCCTTCTGTTTGGGCTTAGGCAAGGTTTTTGAAGGCGGTACAACGAGGGGCGAGCGTTCCTGATATTGATCTTCATCGACCGCATTGCCGCCCATCATGTTCGAAATCGCGTCCATGAGATCGCCGGCCTTCGCCGGACCGGAAAGAAGACCCACATTCAGAAGGCTGAAGGCAAACAGGGCAATAAGCGGAACCCTGACCATAAGGGGACGGATCATGACGGTCTCTCCTCTGCAGGCTGGGAAATTCCCCGATGCGGATTACCTAACCATGAATCGGCCAAAAGCAAGGCAACCGCGATAACGATGGCCGCATCCGCAATATTGAACACATACCAGCGCCATTCGCCCCAATGAAGCAAAATGAAATCGACGACGGCCCCATAAGCAAGGCGATCAATCGCGTTCCCAAGCGCGCCCCCCACAATAAGCCCGATCGCGAGCGCGGGGAGAGCCCGTTTAATTCGGCGCAACCAAATCAGAAAGCCGATGATGGCGATGAAAGAGAATAAAATCAGCCCAAATCGACCAATTTCCTCATGTTGCTGGAAAAGGCCATAAGAAATGCCCCGGTTCCAAACAAGGACGAAGTCGAGAAAGGGCAAGACCGGAATGGCTCCCGAGGTCTCAAGATCAAACCCATAGAGCATGATGCATTTCGTCGCCTGGTCGGCGAGAAAAATGAGAAGCGCGATCAGAAGGCTCAGGCGGCGGACGCCAAAGCTGGAGTGTCCATTTGAGGACGCTTCGTCGCTCATGCGCGCGCCTGCCATTCGCGCATTGCTTGCGCGTCGCGCGGGGTAATGTCGGGGAAATCCTTGTCGGCTGTTGCGGGATCAAAATAGCGCCACGAGCGCGCGCATTTCACGCCTGATGCTTTCACAGGAACAACTGCAACGCCACCAACATCATCGAGCCGGAATGCATCTGCAGGGCCTTCGCCCGCGATGATCTCGATTCCCGATGTGATGCAGATATCAGCAAAGTCGACACTGGCGACAAGCGATGCGAGATCCTTGTCGGCAATGTAAACTTTTGGTGCGGCTTCAAGCGACGAGCCGATGCGCTTTTGCGCGCGTTCGATTTCGAGTGCACCTGTCACAACTCGGCGCACTTTGCGGATGGTTGCCCAGCGCGCGGCAAGCGCCTCGTCTTTCCATTCGCTTGGAATATGCGGGAAGGTTTCAAGATGCACGGACTCCGCATCCTTATACCGCGAGAGCCACGCTTCTTCCGCTGTAAAGACAAGGATCGGCGCGAGCCAAAGAGTGACAGCACGGAAAATCTGCTCGATGCATTCAAGCGCTGAGAGGCGTGCGATGCTCGATTGCGGATCGCAATAAAGCGTGTCCTTGCGGATATCGAAATAGAAAGCTGAGAGTTCGGTGTTGAGGAATGCCGAGAGTTCCGTGATCACCTTGCGATAATCATAGGTCTCGTATGTCTTGCTGATGATCGGTGCGAGTTCGGCCAAGCGATGCAGCATCAAGCGTTCAAGCTCGGGCATATCCTTATGCGCGATTTTTTTCGATGCATCATAATGCGCGAGCGTGCCGAGCATCCAGCGCATCGTGTTGCGCAATTTGCGATAGGTCTCGACAAAGGTTTTGAGAATTTCTGGGCCAATGCGCAGATCGTCGGAATAATCTGCCGCCGCAACCCAAAGGCGCAAAATATCCGCGCCTGAGTCTTCAATCACCTTTTGCGGCGCGGTCACATTGCCGAGAGACTTCGACATTTTCTGTCCTTTTTCATCGAGACAGAAGCCGTGTGTGAGTACAACATCAAACGGCGCGCGGCCGCGTGTGCCGCAGCTTTCAAGCAAGCTCGACTGGAACCAGCCGCGATGCTGGTCGGAGCCTTCAAGATACATCACGCGATCTTTGCCGCCATCAACAATGCGATGAATATCGGCAAGGCCCGGAAAATGTTTCGGCGTGTTCAAGACGTAAGAATGGGTCGAGCCAGAATCAAACCAGACATCGAGCACGTCCATCACCATGTCGTAATCATTCGCATTCACTGGCTTTGATGCCGCTTTGAGGAAGCGTTCTTTCGCGCCATCCGCAAACCACGCATCGCCGCCTTCGATTTCGAACGCGTCGGCAATGGCCTTGTCGACCGCCGCATCATTGAGCATTTGTTTTGTTTCTTTGTGCACGAAGACGGTGATCGGCACGCCCCATGCGCGCTGACGCGACATGACCCAATCGGGCTTGTTCTCGATCATGCCGGTAATGCGGTTCTCGCCGGTGGCCGGAACCCATTCGGTTTTCTTGATCGCATCGAAGGCGACATCGCGCAGCGATTTGTTGCCGAGTTCCTTCGCCGATTTATCCATGGAGATAAACCACTGCGGCGTATTGCGGAAAATCACCGGCTTTTTCGAACGCCATGAATGCGGATATTGATGCTTCAAACGACCACGCGCGACGAGCGCGTTGTTGTCGATCAGCGCTTTGATCACCGCTTCATTTGCGTCACCCTTCTCACCCTTGTCGGTGATCACGCGCTTGCCTTCAAAGCCCGGCGCTTCCTTCGTGTAGAAGCCGTCATCATCCACAGTGAACGGAATGCGCGTGTCGATACCGCGCTCGGTCAACATGCGGCCTGATGCCATCCAGATTTCAAAGTCTTCGCGGCCATGCGACGGCGCGGTGTGCACAAATCCCGTTCCCGCATCATCGGTCACATGATCGCCATCGAGCAGCGGAACGGCGAAATCATAACCGAGTGACACGAGCGGATGCGCGCAGACAATCTGTGCCATCACATCGGCAGTAATGTCGTCCTTATGCGCGAGCGTGATTTTCGCGGATGACGCGACAGCATCTGCAAGTTTCTTTGCAAGAATATACTGCTCGCCGACTTTCGGTCCGAAGTCGCGTTCATTCGCGGTCACTTCATAGAGCGCGTAGTCAATCTTGTGCGAATAGGAGATCGCGCGATTGCCCGGCAGTGTCCAAGGCGTTGTTGTCCAGATGACGACAGAGGCTTTGCCTGCATGCGCGCCCTTCGTGATCGGAAACTTCACCCACACCGCATCCGACTGATAATCCTGATATTCGATTTCAGCTTCCGCGAGTGCGGTTTTCTCGACGACGGACCACATCACCGGCTTCGAGCCGCGATAGAGAAGGCCATTGTCTTTGAACTTCATGATCTCGCGCGCGATCTGCGCTTCGGCATGAAACGCCATCGTCGAATAAGGATGATCCCAATCACCCGTAATGCCGAGGCGCTTGAATTCTTCGCGCTGCACGGAGAGCCAATGCTCGGCGAAATTCCGGCACTCTTTGCGGAATTCGATCACCGGCACTTCGTCTTTGTTTTTGCCCTTGGCGCGATATTGCTCTTCGATCTTCCATTCGATCGGCAGACCGTGGCAGTCCCAGCCGGGCACATAATTCGAGTCAAAGCCGAGCATTTGCTGGCTGCGTGTCACCAGATCCTTCAGCACTTTGTTGAGTGCGTGCCCGATATGGATATTGCCGTTTGCATAAGGCGGGCCGTCATGCAGCACAAAGCGCGGGCGACCGGCCGAGGTCTCACGCAGGCGTTTATAAAGATCGATCTTCGCCCAGCGGGCCAAAATCTCCGGCTCGCGCTGCGGCAAGCCCGCGCGCATCGGAAAATCGGTCTCCGGCAAGAAAAGCGTCTCTGAATAATCGCGCTCGGCGGCGGCTTTGGGATCGGTCATGGTGAGTGGCTGCTTAATCAAAGGCTCAAAAGGGGCAAGGAGATGGCGCGGGAGATACCCCATTCTCCGGTTAAAGGGTAGGGGGCGCGCTTAAAGCGGCAAAAGGCTCGGCGCTTCGGGATCAATGGGTAATGCCAAAATTCTGCGCGCTTCCGCGGCGTCTTTGTCCATCTGCGCAATCAAGGGCTCGATACCGTCGAATTTGATCTCGCCGCGCTGCCAGGCCACGCATTCAACTGTGAGCGTCTGCCCGTAGAGATCGCCTGAGAAATCAAACAGGAACACTTCAAACAAAGGTGCGCCATTGTCGAAAGTCGGGCGGCGGCCATAGCTCGCCACCCCGTCATAGACCTTTCTGCCCACCGCAACGCGTACCGCATAAATTCCCTGTTTCAAAACGCTGTTTTCAGGCAGGCGCAGATTGGCGGTCGGGTAACCAAGAGTGCGGCCAATTTTTTCGCCATGCCGCACTTCGCTTTCAAAGAGGTAGCGATAACCGAGAAGATGATTGGCGCGCGGCATATCGCCTTCAGCCAAAGCCGCACGAACGGCGCTTGAAGAAACGGGCGCGCCTTTTTCAAGCAGGGCTTCGATGATGAGGGCCGCGCGTGCGTCCTTCCGGCAGGCTTCAGCAATGGAATGGGGCGTTCCTCCACGGCCTTTGCCGAAATGAAAATCATGGCCGACCACAACGCCCGCAACATTAAGCTCACGAAACAGAATGTCGTTGATGAACTGCTCGGCGGTTGTTGCAGCCATTGCGGTATCAAAAGGCAGGACGATCATCGCCCTCAGCCCATACCGTGCCAGAATTTTAGCTTTGATCGTTTCGGGCGTGAGACGGAAGAGGGGCGCATCGGGCTTAAAAAAACTTCTCGGATGCGGCTCGAATGTGAGCACCGCTGCCGGCCGATGGAGTTCTTTAGCGAGTTCGCGCGCCGCATCGATCACGGCGTGATGACCGCGATGCAGACCGTCGAAATTGCCGATGGCAATGACGGGGCGGGAGATGTCGGCGGGCAGAACCCGGCCGCGGATCAGGTGGAACTCGTTGGGCATCATGTCTTTTTTGGGCCAATGCGGCGGGACCGTGGCGGCTTCGGGCCTCACGGTCAAGGGGCGGCGTTTTATGGTCATGAAGATTTGAACGATTTCTCACACGGGCCTTTAAAAGGCGCCGTGGCATGCGGGGCGGGTCAGTTCGACAAGTTCTTACCTGTAAGGCCCCTCTACATGGCAAAATCCGATACAAATCAGACTGTTTTGATCATCGATCCCTCTGGCGTCATCACCCGTGTTCTTACCGTTATGCTCACGGAACTTGGGTGGGGACCGGTTGAAACCGTGCCCACGCCGGTTGAGGCGCTCACCCAGCTGCGCGAGAAGCGCTTCGGTCTCGTGCTGACCGATTGGGCCACCGAGCCAATGGATGCCGGCGAATTCATGAAGTCGCTGCGTGCCGATGCGGCGCTCGCCGCAATCCCCGTTATGATCGTCACCGGCAACCCCGACCCCTCGCAATATATATTGGCGAATGATGCCGGGG
>RFZR01000411.1 GCA_009920595.1 Alphaproteobacteria bacterium
TATATGGGCGAAGGTCTTGACGCGTTTAAGTCAGGTCAGGTTGCGCTTCAAATGAACTGGTTTGCCTTCTTCCCCGGCCTTTATAAGGACGAGAAAGTTGGCGGCGACAAAATCGGCTTCTTCGTGAATCCGAAAGGTCCTGCAGGCAATGGCTCGCAGCTCGGTGGCCAAGGCATCTCGGTTGTTGCTTATTCGCCCAACCAGAAAGAAGCGCTTGAATACATCAAGTGGTTTGCCAATCCCGAAGTCCAAAAGAAGTGGTGGGCTATGGGCGGTTACTCGGCTCACAAAGCCGTGTTGAACGACCCTGGCTTCCCGAAGACTGCTCCCTTCGCAGCTGACTTCCTTGTTGCGATGGGCCAGGTCCTCGATTTCTGGGCTGACCCGTCCTATGCGCAGCTTCTCCTTGCTGAGCAGAAGCGCATTCATGACTATGTCGTTGCTGACAAAGGCACAGCCAAAGAAGCACTCGATGGCATGATCAAGGATTGGACCAAAGTCTTCAAAGACGATGGTAAGCTCTAAGCTACTTTAAGAGTCCTCCTCGCCGGGGCGATGAAAATCGTCCCGGCACTTTCTCACCACTGATCCACTTTAAGGATCGACTGTGTCGCGGGATCGCCACATGACGGGTCAATCAACGCCTGAAAAGCTTGCCGAGCGCGTTGCGCAAAAAACGCCGCAAGCCTTTGCCAAAAAAGTGCGAGGCCTTTCTGATCGCGCGATTGCATGGATTTTTATAACGCCAACCATGCTTTTGCTGTTGGCAATCAATATTTTCCCGCTGATCTGGACGATCCAGCTTTCATTTACAAATTATCGCGCAAACCGCACCAATGCAGCGGTTAAAAATATTGGCATTGATAATTACACATCCATTCTGAATGATCCGGATATTTGGGCAGCGATGCAATCGACGGCTCATTTCGTGTTCTGGACCATCGTCTTGCAAACCGTGATCGGTTTCACACTCGCATGGTTACTTGATCGGAAATTTCGGGGACATGGATTTTGGACAACGATCATTCTGATCCCGATGATGTTGTCTCCCGCAGTTGTCGGCAATTTCTGGCGCTTTCTTTATCAACCGCAAATCGGTTTGTTCAATTACATCATTGCATTTTTTACCGGCGTTGAACCCTCGTCCTTTGAGATGATTGGTTCCGTGAAGCTCGCACCGTGGTCGATCATCATCGTCGACACATGGATGTGGACGCCCTATGTGATGTTGATCTGTCTTGCGGGGTTAAGATCTATCCCGGATTATATTTATGAAGCGGCTGAAGTAGATCGCGCTTCAAATTGGCGGCAATTCTGGTCGATCACCGTACCGATGGCGCTGCCCTTCATCATGCTTGCGGTGTTGTTCCGTGGCATCGAGAATTTCAAAATGTTCGACATGGTCAATTT
>RFZR01000412.1 GCA_009920595.1 Alphaproteobacteria bacterium
CAGATTGATTCTTTGATTTCAAGCGTGGATCTCGCCTTGGCCCTTTCAGGCGGCCTTTTGGCGATGATCGCCGTAGGACCTGTCACCATCTTCCGCGCGCAAAACAGGATCAAAGATTTTGCGGTGCTGGCTTTAGGTCTACAGCTTGGCATGACGGCACCGCGCCTTTTTGGCATAGCACTTGGCGGGACGACGGGTTGCTATGGCGCGCTGTTTCTCTGGTATGTGATTTTCGCGTTCCGCTCTTTGCGCGACGTTCAGCCTTTTTCTTTTTCATTCAAGGATGCTCTCGCGCCCATGCGCGAAGCGTCTCCTTTATATCTCTGCGCACTCCTTTGGCTTTCTTTCCAATTCATTCCGCGTTGGATTTCGGCACTGATCTCAAGCCGTGATGATTTTTCGCTGCTGGCATTTTCTTTCAGCCTCATGGCACTCGTAACCGGCACACTCACAACCATCGGACAAGCCTATTACCCGCGTTATCTTTCTCTTGCACGCGACGGGATCAACGAAAGATTGCGGGTAGCCTTTTCACGAGATGCCCTCAAGCTCGTTGTCTTGAGTTTTTTTATTCTTTGCCTTGTTTTGCCTTTAATACCCTATGGGCTTGCTCAATTTTATCCACGCTATGCGCCGGCCTTGGGCGAAACCTTCGTCATGATTGTTTCACTCTTTCCCTTTGTTACGATTCTTTGGTTCATGCCGCTTCTTTTGTCAATTACGAAACGCCCCGTTGTAACAATGAGCGCTTTAATCGTTCCCTCGACGATTCTGCTATTTTTACTCATGACTCTTTTTTATAGTTGGGCGGGTCGCGAGGGACAAAGCTTCGCAATTCTTATCAGTATTCTCGTTTCTCTTTTCATTTTTTCGATACTCCTTATCAAGGAGAAGCTCATCGCGAAATCACAATCGCTTTTGTTCTTCGGACTTATAGGTTTCTTGACACTTGCTCTTATCGGCGAAGCGCGATTTCTTCTTGGGCCCAAGGGACTCTTAACACTTTCCTTGCCAGATAATAGTTCACCAAATCTAATCGCCCCACCACATGAGCTCCAAAATGCAAGAAATCGATTGCTGTTTTCAGATGAGTTTAGCCGCTTACGGCTTATAAGCGCCGACCCGCAAGGGATTTGGGAACCTCAATTTCTATGGGGTGCTCGTACCATCCCGCAAAATAGCGAATTGCAATATTATGTCGATCCTCGCTCTGGCCGTGATTCACTTTTATTACAACAAAGAGAGACACTCTTTGTAAAAGATGGTGTTCTGCATCTTCGCGCCAGCGCAATCAAAGACAATGAACAACATCTCACCGATGGCCTGCCCTTTATTTCAAGCATGCTGTCGTCCGCACGTTCATTTTCATTCACTTATGGTTATGTTGAAATTAGAGCGCGCATCCCTAAA
>RFZR01000413.1 GCA_009920595.1 Alphaproteobacteria bacterium
GTACCAAAAATGAGATCGCCAACCTTTTGCGTCGGGCGTTGCTCATGCACCGTATAAACGATTTCGTCTGCCGACGTGGCGAAAAGCGATTGAAATGCGTTCGTGTCGAGATAAAGCCCGTCAAGATCGCGCAGGCGCTTGATGTAACGCCCACCCGCATCACTCATCACACCGCTTGCGGAATTAATATGATGAGCGCTTGGTTCCTGATACATAGTTGTTCCGCTTGAATACAAAGGGTCATGACCGCGTCATGACCCTGATAATCTCGCAACGAGAATGTGCTTTGCCTCAACGAATACGCGCACCCGATTCCTTATCAAAGACGAACATCCGTTCTTTGCTGAAGCTCACACCGATGAGGCTGCCGGTATTGCCAGAAAAATCCTTCGGCGCCTTCACGGTGATGTAATCATCACCCGCCTTGACCGTCACAAGCGTATGATCGCCGATCAACTCAATCGTATAAATCTCGGCTTTCAGCTGCGCAGAGTCCGGCGAAACGATGGTGCAGTCTTCTGGGCGCACGCCGAGAATGGCTTTTTCAATTCGCCCCCCAACCGGCACATCAACGGAGCCACTTCGCGTTTTAAAGGTCGTTCCTTCAAGCGTGCCATGAACAACATTCATCGGCGGCGAGCCTATGAATTGGGCGACGAAAAGATTTACAGGATCATTGTAAATCTTCGCGGGTGTATCAAGTTGCTGTAAGACACCTTTTTCAAGAATGGCAACGCGATGGGCAAGGGTCATCGCCTCAATCTGGTCGTGCGTGACATAGATCGTTGTGATGCCGAGTTCAGATTGCATGTGCTTCAATTCGGCGCGCATATGGCCGCGCAATTTCGCATCAAGATTTGAAAGCGGTTCGTCCATCAAAAAGACCGACGGACGGCGGATCATGGCGCGCGCAAGCGCGACACGCTGTCTCTGACCACCCGACAATTGGCGCGGATACCGGTCAAGCAATTGATCGATCTGCACCTGCGCTGCGGCTTCGCGGAGGAAAGCCGATATTCTCGGCAACCGTCTTGTGCGGATAAAGCGCGTAAGACTGAAACACCATCGAAACATCGCGATATTTCGGCAAGACATCCGTGACATCATTGCCGCCAATCGTGATGCGGCCCGAGCTTGCCGTTTCAAGTCCTGCAAGAATGCGCAACGCGGTTGTTTTACCCGAACCCGAAGCGCCGAGCAGAACCAGGAATTCACCCGGCTGAATATCAAGCGATAATTCTTCAAGAACGCGCACTACGCCGAAGGATTTTGCGATCTTGTCAAATTTGACGGGCACACCCGATGTGGAAGCCATTGTGAGATCCCTTATCCTTTACCTTAACCTTTGACCGCGCCGAGCAACACGCCTCGCGCGATGAA
>RFZR01000414.1 GCA_009920595.1 Alphaproteobacteria bacterium
TAAAAATATCTCGAAGCGGTTTGGCGGCGTTCAAGCGCTCTCCGATGTCGATCTTACCCTTGAAGCGGGCGAGGTGCATTGCCTCGTTGGTGAAAATGGCTCGGGCAAATCGACACTCATTAAAATCATTTCCGGTGTGCAGCCCCCTGAAGCGGGCGGGAATATCAATATCGAAGGCCGCAGCTATACGCATCTCAATCCGGTCGAGAGCACACGCGCCGGCATTCAGGTCATCTATCAAGATCTCTCGCTCTTCCCGAATTTGACGGTCGCAGAAAACATCGCCGTCGGCCAGCATCTCGGCGGGTTTCACCCGGTCGATTGGGCGGTGATCCGCAAGATCGCTGAAGCGGCGATGGCGCGCATCAATGTGCATCTTGATCTTGATGCGAAGGTCGAAGATCTCTCGATTGCCAATCGCCAACTTGTCGCCATTTGTCGTGCGATGGCCGCAGACGCGAAGCTCGTCATCATGGACGAGCCGACCGCATCGCTCACCCGTCACGAGGTCGATGCGCTGTTGTCGCTTGTGCGCGAACTCAAGAAGAAAAACATCTGCATCGTCTTTGTCTCGCATCGCCTTGATGAAGTGCTCGAAGTGGCCGAACGCGTTACGGTTTTGCGAGATGGTAAAAAGGTTGGCACCTATGATGCCAAAGATGTGAATGACAAAAAACTTGCTGTGCTGATGACTGGCAAGGAATTTAGTTATGATTTGAAAGAAACCGATCTTTCCAATCGCAAGACCGTGCTCTCGGTCAAAAATCTCTCGCGCAAAGGCGACTATAAGAATGTGAGCTTTGACCTGCGCGAAGGCGAGATCCTTGGCATCACCGGCCTTCTGGGTTCCGGCCGTACCGAATTGGCGCTCTCGCTTTTCGGCATGAATCCGCCGGATGAAGGCGAGATCAAGCTTAATGGCAATAGGCTCGCGCTGAAATCCAATCGCGAAGCCATCGATAATGGCATCGCTTATGTCTCGGAAGATCGTCTCACCTTAGGGCTCGTACTCGAACAACCGATTGCTGCAAATGCCATCGTCACAATTCTCGACAAGCTCAAAGCCGCCTTCGGCCTCATTCCCTTGGGCGCACGCGAGACAACCGTTGACCGCTGGGTGAAAGATCTCTCGATCAAAGTGTCAAACACGGCCAATCCGGTGAAGACATTGTCGGGCGGTAATCAGCAGCGTGTCGTGCTCGCCAAATGGATGGCGACCAATCCGCGCGTGCTCATTCTTGATAGCCCGACGGTCGGCGTCGACATTCTTGCTAAAGACGGCATTTACGAAATCGTTCGCGGCCTTGCTCAAAAAGGTGTCGCCGTCATCATGATCTCGGATGAAATTCCGGAGGTC
>RFZR01000415.1 GCA_009920595.1 Alphaproteobacteria bacterium
CGCTCGCGATCAAAGCGCGCGATGGTTTCCGCAAGTTGAAAATGCGCCCAAGCGTCATCGGGCGCTTCTTGAAGGCGCTCGGCAAGAAAATTTTCTGCTTCTTTGAATTTGCCGGCGCGGCGATAGACCATGATCCGCGCTTCAATGATGCGATGTTCTGTGGGGAGTTCACGGATCGCAGTTTCAACCGCTTTGATCGCCTCGTCATGACGTTCAAAATCTGTATCTGCTTTGATGCGATCAATCCATGAGATCACATCTTTTGGATTGAGTTGCACGGCTTCATCGAAAAATCGAAGCGCATTTTTCAGATCGCCTTTCTGCAAATAAGCATTGCCCAGAAACCGAGGCGCTGCCGGATTTTGAGGATCAGCTTCCTTTAAGGTGAGGGCCGATTTGACGGCGTCGTCACTCCGCCGCAACTCCACAAGTAGCAACGTTTTGTTTGCAAGTGCAGCGGTCGCGATTTTATCCGCTTTGAAGGCCTCATCAAAAAAGCCAAGCGCCTCATCAAAATTCCGCAAGCGTTTGGACGCGATTCCTGAAAGATTGAGAAGCTCCGGATCTTTTTTATAAAGACCACGCGCTTTGGCAAGATGAGAAGCCGCATCAGCAGGGCGGCCAAGTTGTAGCACCATGCGCGCAAGGTGGTACCATGCGAGGCGCGCCTCTTTCGGAGGCTTTTTGCCTTTGCTTTCAATCCAGCGGGATAGTTTTCTTGCTGCCTCGTTGCGTTGTCCTTTCGCTTCGAGGGCAAGACAGTCTTCGAGTAAGGCCATTGGAGCTCCGACTTTTTGTGTCGGACTTGACCTAAGGGAAATTGATTAAAAAGTCCAAAATGAAAACACGGCGGTTGTATCAAATTGGAAAGAGAATTTTAGTCTTTTGTTAAAAATCTGATGAGCCCGGCTGTTGAGCCATTGGTCTGAACGTCGCGTGTTTCGCCTTTCACGAGCGGTAAAAGGCTTGTCGCTAATTCTTTGCCTAATTCGACGCCCCACTGATCGAAAGCATTGATTCCGAAAATGGTGGCCTCAACAAAGACGCGATGTTCGTAAAGCGCGATCAATGCGCCGAGTTGCGCGGGATCAAGCCTTTCATAAGCCAAAGTGAGAGAGGGTCGATTGCCAGGAAAGATGCGATGGGGCGCAAGCGCTTCCGCCTCGGCCTTTGATTGGCCGCGCGCCAAAAGCTGCGCCTTGGCTTCTTCTTCCGAACGCCCGACAAGCAGTGCTTCTGATTGTGCGAGACAATTGGCGATCAATAAATCGTGATGATCCGTTAAATCCGCGCGTTCTGCTTTTGCAGCGATGAGAAACTCGACCGGAATGATGTCTGTGCCTTGGTGCAG
>RFZR01000416.1 GCA_009920595.1 Alphaproteobacteria bacterium
CGACCAAATGGCTTTGTCGCTGTTGGGAATGCGCTCGCGCAAGGTGCGAATGAACTCGCCATACAGCTCGGGGATGGCATAGCCCACGGTGTCAGGCACATTGATGGTGGTGGCGCCTTCATGAATGACGGCTTCAATCACTCGGCACAGAAAATCCACATCACTGCGGTAGCCATCTTCGGGACTGAATTCAATGTCATCCAGCAAGTTGCGGGCAAAACGCACCGATTGCCGGGCCTGCTCAAACACCTGATCGGGCGTCATGCGCAGCTTTTTTTCCATGTGCAAGGGCGAGGTGGCAATGAAGGTGTGGATGCGGGCCCGTTTAGCGCCCTTGAGGGCCTCGGCCGAGCGCGAAATATCGCGGTCATTGGCGCGGGACAAAGAACACACGGTGGAATCTTTGATCGCATTGGCAATGGCATGAACAGCGTCAAAATCGCCATTGGAGCTGGCGGCAAAACCGGCCTCGATCACATCCACCTTGAGGCGCTCCAACTGACGGGCGATGCGCAGCTTTTCGTCTTTGGTCATCGAAGCACCTGGGGATTGCTCACCGTCGCGCAAGGTGGTGTCAAAAATGATCAATTGGTCGCTCATGTCACTTCTCCTGTTCAAGAAAAATCATAGCCAAAAAAACAAAAGGCCCGTAGCGCAGGCATACGGGCCTTGGATGGAATGCGCGCGCGCTACCCACTCCGCCCGATGGCGCGCAGTAGCAGTAGCAAGCAAAGTGATTTCATGGCCCACAGCATATCACAGGCATTGCATCAGTTGTGCAAGCCTTTTTCGTCGGGCTCATCGGTGGATGTGCTGATCACGCTGGTTTGCACCCCAGTGGCTTTGCGGTAAGCGTATACCGCGTAACCGCTCAAGCCATAGCTCACGAACAAGGCGAACAGCACCAAGGGCGGATCAATGTTGATGACAGCGATGATCAAAGCAATCAAAACAATGGCGGCAAATGGCACGCTCTTTTTCATTTGTATGTCTTTGAAACTGTAAATTTCCGATATCTAGCGCCACCGATAGCAGTTGTCATCTCTTTCGTTTTTTCAAATTAATTCTGACGGGCGGTAGATCTAACTCTAAACTTAATTGTCGGCGCTTAGGATCTATTTGCTCCTGAAAAGTGCGAATACTATTAAGTAACTCTTGAGCGTCTCTTGGTCTTTCATCGGGATTTGGAGAAGTGCTAGAAAATATTAATTCTGTTAGATTTTCTGGAATACCTTCCTTTACTAAATTGACCCTAGGAATTCTTTCATTCACGTGTTTATAGGCAATTTGTATTGGAGTATCACCATCATAAGGTTTAGTACCTGTTAACATTTCGAAAAGCACAATCCCT
>RFZR01000417.1 GCA_009920595.1 Alphaproteobacteria bacterium
TCCGTCTGCCTTGCCTTTTCGATGCGGTGTTTTATGTCTGTCCCCAGCAATAGTGATTCGGCTTACCGCCTGCGGTCGCGCTCTCGGCGTCAGCGTCTTTCGGCAATCCCTGAATTTCGTTGTGGGGTGATCTCATGATCGTCTTTTCATGAGGTTGATCTGTTTTGTCTTAAAGATGCGAAGGAGAAGGCGATGCAACAAGGCACCGTCAAATGGTTTAACTCGGAAAAGGGTTATGGATTCATCCAACCCGAAAATGGCGGCAAGGATGTCTTTGTCCATATCAGCGCGGTTGAGCGGGCTGGGCTTTCAGGCCTCAATGAAGGGCAGAAAGTCGGGTTTGAACTTGTTGAAAATCGCGGACGCCAGTCAGCGGAAAATTTGAAGATCGGTTGATCGAAGAAGAGGCGGGTTCATCCCGCCTCTTTTTTGTGTACCACGATTTTTGTGTATCAAACCAATTTGTGGTTTGGTGCCTTTCATGACAAAAACTCTCCCTCCTTCCCTTGCCATTATCGGTGCTGGCCCTGCGGGGTTGATGGCGGCTGAGCAACTTTCGCTCAAGGGCTGTTCTGTTTCTGTTTATGATCAGATGCCTATGCCAGGACGAAAATTTTTGATGGCGGGACGTGGCGGCCTTAATCTCACACATTCGGAAACTTTCGACCAATTTGTCACGCGTTATGGCGAAGCGAAAGATTTTCTTGCGCCATTTATTCATGCGTTTTCGCCTGATGAGTTGCGCGCGTGGTGCGATGATTTAGGAGAAGCGAGTTTTATCGGTTCAAGCGGCCGTGTCTTTCCCAAGAGTTTTAAAGCGTCTCCTTTACTGCGTGCATGGTTGCGACGCTTGGAAACGCAAGGCGTCAAATTTTTTATGCGTCATGAGTGGAAAGGCTATACAGATCAAGGCGCGTTGTACTTTCATGCGCTTGAAAAAGGCGACGTTCTTGTAAAACCCGATGCGGTCTTGTTGGCGCTTGGCGGCGCCTCTTGGCCGAGATTAGGCGCAACGGGTGCATGGCAGAATTTGTTGCGCGATAAAGACATTGCGGTGACGCCGTTAACAGCCTCGAATGTCGGCGTGAATGTGCCATGGTCCGAATATTTCATCTCGCGCTTTGCTGGGCAGCCGATAAAGCGTTTGATCATTTCATGCGGAGAGCATCATGCGCATGGCGAAGCGATGATTGCTCATTATGGTCTTGAAGGCGGCGCTCTTTATGCGCTTGGCCCCTTACTGCGCGAGGTCCTCAAGCGTGATGGGTCAGCGATATTGTCACTCGATCTTCGGCGTGATTTGTCCGAATCTGAATTGACTGCTCGTTTGAAGAAGCCGCGCGGCAAAAAG
>RFZR01000418.1 GCA_009920595.1 Alphaproteobacteria bacterium
AATGCGCGCCTGAAATCGGACCGAGCAATGTGATCAACACAACAAGCATGGCGCCGGTTGGTATTGTATTGCCGAGCAATTGAAGCGCGACATCACCGGTGAGGGTTTGCGCCATAATGCCGGAGCCCACAACGGTTGCGACCAGCAAAGCCGTGCCGAGAGCTTCTGCCGTCGCGCGGCGCGTCACATCAAACTCGCTCATGAAAAAACACTTTCTTTGATTTTTGATGCGCCTTCGGTCGCACCAATATCTTGTAGATGCTTACCCAAACTCATAGCATCGAGGCTGCTTAAGGGCAGATTTAAAAACATAGAAATTCGATTTTTCATATAACGCGCGGCAAGGTTAAAGGCCCGCTCTTTTTCCAAATCGGAGCCTTCTACCGCCGCAGGATCTTCAATGCCCCAATGCGCTGATACAGGGTGACCAGGCCAAACAGGGCAAGCCTCAGCCGCTGCATTATCGCAAACGGTAAAAACAAAATCCATTTTGGGTGCATCGGGAAGGGCGAACTCATCCCAGCTCTTTGAACGTAAACCATCGACGGGATATTCAAGTGCTGAAAGAACTCTAAGGGCAAATGGATTGACAGTCCCCTTTGGCTGACTGCCTGCCGAATATGCACGAAAACGACCCTGCCCTTCTTTGTTTAAAATTGCTTCTGCCAAGATCGAGCGCGCCGTATTGCCTGTGCAAAGAAACAAAACATTATAAATCGAATTAGCCATGAATTAGCCCTTTGTTTTTGATGTCTTACATGAACGCGAGTCAGCAAATACAGGCGCACAAAGATCGGAACGGCCGCCGCAACAATCATCCATAAGAAATGTCATCAATTCGCGTAATTGCGGAACGTGCGCTCGGTAAATGATGGAACGGCTATGCCGCTCACCAATGATCAAGCCGCTACGGACCAACACAGCGAGGTGCGCTGACATTGTATTTTGGGAACATTCACCAATCGCGCCAACTCCCCCGCGGCAACCCCCTTAGGTTCGCGTTGGATCAATAGGCGGAGCGTAGCCATGCGTGTCGATTGCGAGAGCGCGCCGAACGCTGAGAGTGCATCTAATTCATCCATATTTCCAAATATATGGATATTTATTACCAAATCAAGGGGTATTCGATCCCCTTGAAAATAAGAGAGCTTTTACTCAGCCGCCTCAACCATGGGGCGACCCTTGGCGAGCTTCGCCTTTTTCAAAAGCTCGGCCACAAGAAACGCCATTTCAAGCGCCTGTTCAGCGTTCAAACGCGGATCACAATGCGTGTGATAGCGGTCTTGCAAATCCGTATCCGAAATCGCGCGTGCGCCGCCCGTGCATTCGGTCACATTCTTGCCGGTCATT
>RFZR01000419.1 GCA_009920595.1 Alphaproteobacteria bacterium
GGCGCGTCGTCTCGTTGTGTATGAAGCATTGCGGCGAGGTCATTATTATCCGTGGGATTTTCAACCCTTGCAAAAAGCGTCCGAGCGTTACATGCGCAATCATATGGATTTGAATGTGGTTGAATCGGACGCGCGTTTTCCGAAGAAGGGCGAATAAGGTCATGGAAGTGACGGGTTCATCATGACTTTTTCCAATCGTATCAAAGCGATTTTTTGGCTGATGGCGGGGGTGTTCACCTTCTCGCTGCAGGACATTGTGATCAAAACGGTGAGCGGCTCTTATCCCGTTCATCAAGTGATCGTCGTGCGGTGCTTCGCGGCGCTGCCTTTCATTCTCTTCCTTGTTTATCGTGCGGGCGGATTGAAGACTTTGATGTCACCGCGCCGCGGCGCTCTCATTTTGCGCGGCATGATGTTGCTCTGCTCTTACACGAGTTACTTTCTCGCTTTTCCGGTGATGAAACTTGCCGACATCATTGCGCTTTATGCGACTGTGCCGCTCTTTGTCACGGCGCTTGCAGGGCCAGTGCTTGGTGAAAAAATAAGTCTTGTGAGGTGGGGCGCTATTCTCATTGGCTTTGTTGGCGCGCTCGTGATGGTGAAACCAGGAAGCGGTGTTTTTGAATTTGCATCTCTGCTGCCGATTGTAGCAGCGATCGCCTATGCCAGCGCTCAAGTTGTCGCGCGACGCATCGGGTTGAATGATTCGGCTGCCGTGATGTCCTTCTATCAAAATCTTCTTTATCTTTGCGCGGCGGGGGCGTTGGCTTCAATCGTTACGCTTTGGGGCCAAGATTATGATGGCCATCGCAGCCTCGTCTTTTTGCTCAGGCAATGGGAGATGCCGGGTCTGCGCGATCTTTTGCTCATTGGCGCCTGTGGCCCGATCGCCGCGATCGGCATGACCATGCTTGGTGAAGCCTATCGCCTTGAAGAGGCCAATATCGTGACCTCATTTGAATATACAACGCTGATTTGGGGCACGGTGTGGGGCTATCTCATTTGGAACGAAACACCGGGTATTGAGTCCGTTATCGGCGCCGGTTTGATTGTCGGTGCCGGTTTGATGATCGCCCTTTTCGCGCGGTCTTCGGTTGATGCTGATTTACGTGAGCCTGGTTAGCCGGAAATGAAGAAGGCGTCTTCGTGACTCTCGCTCAAAATGAAACACAAACAAAACGGCTCATGGATTTGTGGCCGGTCTTTGTGTGGATGTTTTTCTTTATGATGTCGAATGGCGTCGGCATGACTGTGATGCCGGTATTGGCCGTTATCAACAAAATGCCAAATTCACTTTTGGGCACGATCGGGTCGATCTATTTTGCCGGTATGTTTCTCGGATATTTCATT
>RFZR01000420.1 GCA_009920595.1 Alphaproteobacteria bacterium
GAGCATCGGAAAAGTGCCATAATGAATTGGAATCGCGAGTGAGGGTTTCAAATAGCGATTAAGGGCGATCGCAGCCATCTCTGCACCAATGGTGAAACGATCACCAATCGGAATCAAAACAATATCGGGTTTATGCAACTCGGCGATCAAAGCCATATCCGAGAAGAGATCGGTATCACCCATGTGATAAAGTGTCTTTTCGCCTTTGGCTTTGATCACAAGACCATTGGGATTGCCGAGATAAATGCTCTTGCCTTTCTCGACGGTACCGGAGGAATGTTTCGCGTCCGTGAAACTAACCGTGAAGCCCCCGCAGTCAACTGTACCGCCGGTATTGCCGGGGTTCATATTGTCCGCACCCTTTGACGCGAGATGCGCGCAGATTTCGTAGTTCGAAACGATTTGCGGCTTTTGCTTTTTGTTATTTGCTTTCGAACCGATTTCAGCGGCATCGCCCAGATGGTCATCGTGGCCATGAGTCAAAAGGATATGGGTCGTCCCTTTGGTGACCTCGGCGAACTTACCCTTGAAACTGGGATTTCCCTTCAAAAATGGATCGATCAGAAGCGTCGATGCGCCGATTTCCACACGAAAGGCCGAATGGCCAAGCCAGGTTAGCTTCATGATTGTCTCCCGCCACACTTGAGTTGTGCCAATTCTGACGCCGAGAAAGGGCAAAGAATAGACCGGTTTTCGCTTAACACCTACTCGCTGGCCCCATCTGTCCCAAGGAGGCGCGGTTTTTTGGCACCATGCGACCCTGCTTTGGCCATGCGATAAGATAAAAAACGGCCGAACATGGATTCGGACGACGAAAGGGGACTTCGAGACGATGACGTCGACGCCAGTGCTCGAGCGCTCGCCCAAAACATGGGACGAGACCAAGACGACCACATGTTATATGTGCGCTTGTCGCTGTGGCATCAAAGTCTATCTCAAAGACGGCTCGATCACTTATATCGAAGGCAATCGCGATCACCCGGTGAATAAAGGCGTGATCTGTGGCAAAGGTGCTGCGGGCATTAAACAGCACACATCTCCATCGCGTCTTTCGAAGCCTTTGTTGCGCGTGGGGGAACGCGGTGCCGGTGAGTTCAAAGAGATTGAGTGGAACGAAGCCTTGAGCCTTGCCACACAATGGCTCTCCGATGTGCGCAAGACCGATCCGAAGAAACTTGCTTTCTTCACTGGCCGCGATCAAAGCCAAGGCTTGACGGGTTGGTGGGCCACACAATTCGGCACGCCGAATTATGCCGCGCATGGCGGCTTCTGCTCGGTCAATATGGCGGCCGCAGGGCTTTACACATTTGGCGGTGCTTTTTGGGAATTTGGTGAACCCGATTGGGAACA
>RFZR01000043.1 GCA_009920595.1 Alphaproteobacteria bacterium
TGGGCGATACCGGCAAAACTTTGCCCGGTTGAGACATGAGCGCAGCATGTTTTCGGGCGAATCAAGGATGATCTTTGTCGCTTCGACGGAATTGACCCCTTGCATCCACGCTAAGCTTTTCGTCAAATCAGGAACAAGGATTGTGGGGGAGACGGGTGATGAAATCTCATGCACGGGTGGTGGTTGTCGGTGGCGGCGTTATGGGTGTTGGTCTCCTCTACCATCTCGCGCTTGAAGGCTGGAGCGATGTTGTCCTCGTTGAGAAAGGTGAGCTGACCTCGGGCTCCACTTGGCATGCGGCTGGGCAATGCCCGCATTTCAATTCCTCGCTCAATATGACCAAAGTGCATCTTTATGGCACCGAGCTTTATCCGAAGCTTGAAGAGCTTACTGGCCATGCAGTCAGCTGGCATGGTTGTGGCGGCCTGCGTCTCGCCTGCACTGATGAAGAAGTGCATTGGCTCAATCAAGTCTATGGCGTTTCAAAGCTCGCCGGGTATGAAGCTCATATCATCGGCCCGGAAGAAATTCGTAAGATTCATCCCTTTCTCAATCTCGATGGTGTGAAGGCGGCATTCCTGACTGTGACCGATGGTCATGTCGCGCCTGCGGATATTACAAATGCAATGGCGGCCGGTGCGCGTAAACTCGGTGCTGAAATTTATCGCCGTACGCTTGTGACCGATATTCAATTGCTCCCCTCAGGGGAGTGGAAGGTCATCACCGATAAAGGCGATATCGTCTGCGAACATGTTGTGAATTCGGCGGGCTCATATTGCGATGTGGTGGGTTCATGGACCGGACATAATGTGCCGATTTCAAATATGCTTCACCATTATCTCATCACTGAACCTTTGCAGGCTCTGATTGATCATGAGCCGGAATTGCCTGTGGTTCGTGATCCTTGGTCTCATGCCTATTTGCGTGAAGAAACCAATGGGGTGCTGATTGGCCCATATGAAACCGGCACTGCCCATGTGTGTTGGGATGGCAAACCACCGGCATGGGATTTTGAAAGCGAACTTGTTGCGCCTGAACTTGAACGTTTGATGCCTTATCTCGAGCGTTGCATCGAACGCTTCCCGCTTTTTGGCGAAGCCGGTGTAAAGAGCGTCATCTCAGGCGCGATCACGCATACGCCTGATGGTGTTTATCTCTCTGGCCCCGCTCCGGGACCGAAAAATTATTGGATGCATTGCGGCGCTTCGATTGGCATCTGCCAAGGCGGCGGTGCGGGTAAATATCTCGCACAATGGATGGTGCATGGTCAGGCTGAAATCAATATGCGCGAATTTGATCCGCGTCGTTTCGGCAATTGGGCGGATAAAGACTACACAGAAGAAGTCTCCATCGCCGATTATCATCATATGTATTACTGCTATAAGCCTGGCGAACAACACACGGTCGGTCGCGGACTCCGTAAATCTTCCCTCTATGATACGCTGAAAAATGAAGGTGCGCAGTTCAGCCAGATCTTCGGCTGGGAACGTCCGCGCTGGTATGACACAAGCGGCAAAGGCGAAGTGTTCTCCTTCAAGCGTTCGAATTGGTGGGATGCAGTGAAAGCCGAGTGCGAGACGGTGCGCAATCGCGTCGGCTTGATGGATCTTTCCACTTTCTCGAAATATGACGTGAAAGGAGCGGATGCTTATGCGTTTCTCTCGCGCATTTGCGCCAATAAAATTCCAACCAAAGATGGCGGTGTCATTCTTGGCCATCTTCTGAATGCAAATGGATTTATTGACTCTGAAATCACTGTGACGCGTTTAGCTTCAGATCATTTCTATGTGCTCTCGGCTGCGGTGGCGCAATTGCATGATTTTGATCAACTAAACTGGCGTCTTGAAAACGGCGAGAAGGTTACCATCACGGATATCACTGATGCTTATGGTGTGTTGGTGCTCGCCGGTCCGAAAGCACGCGATGTTCTTTCGCAAACAACCGATATTGATTTGACCAATGCAAGCTTCCGCTGGCTCACAGGCAAAGAAGCGATTGTCGCTGGCGTGAAGGGTGTACGCCTCGTGCGTGTTAATTATGTCGGCGAATTGGGGTGGGAATTACACTGCCCAATGAAAGAAATGCCGAAGGTCTATCAGTCTTTGATGGCAGCTGGAAAAGCGCATGGCATTGGCCTTTTCGGTACTTATGCGATGAATTCGCTGCGCATGGAAAAGGCCTATCGTGGCTGGGGTTCCGAACTGACAAACGAAGTTACGATGATTGAAGGTGCCATGGATCGTTTTGTTGATTTCAACAAGGACTTCATCGGTAAGCCCGGCACGTTGAAATCGCAACAGCAAGGCGCGCGCATTCAGCTCGTCTATTGTGAAATTGACGCGCTTGATAATGATTCTTACGGCAACGAACCCGTCTATAAAGACGGCACTTTAGTTGGCATTACGACAGGCGGGGCCTATGGCCATGCCGTCGGCAAGTCGCTCGCCTTTGCCTATGTGGATCCGAAACTGTCGGCGCCCGGCACCGAATTTGATGTGCTGATGATGGGCAACACCCGCAAAATGCGGGTCTTGGCCGATTGTGCATGGGATCCAAAAAACGAGCGTTTGCGCGCTTAAACGCCACGCATCGATCTGATCGCTCTTTCGAGAGCGCTCATGCTCTTGCATTTTAAAAATTCATGATATCCTGCCCCCTCTCCAGGATGGCAGGATATTCTTTTATGGATTTTCATATTTCATCGCAGATTGAGTCCTATCGCGCGCGTATCGCTGCATTTGTTGACGCGCATCTTCTGCCGCTTGAGAGCGATCCTTCTGCCTATGACGGGCACGGCAATATTGCTCTTTCTGTACTTGAACGCCTTCGAGCAAAGGCGCGTGATGAAGGACTCTGGTGTTTGCAATTAAAACCAGAGACCGGTGGCAAGGGTCTCACCAAAACCGGAATGGCCGTTTGTTACGAAGCGATGAACCGTTCCATCTTTGGACCGGTTGTCTTTAACTCCGCCGCACCCGACGATGGCAATATGATGGTGCTTGAAGCACTCGGTACACCCGCACAAAAAGAGAAATGGTTGAAGCCGATTATAGACGGCCAAGTGCGTTCGGCTTTTGCGATGACCGAACCACATCCCGGTGGCGGGTCTGATCCCGGAATGATTCAAACGCGTGCTGAAAAAATCGGGAAAGATTATGTGATCACGGGTCACAAATGGTTCATCACGGGCGCAGAAGAAGCTGCACATTTCATTTTGATTGCGCGCACATCGGATGATTCGCGTCATGGACTCACGGCCTTTCTCTTTCATAAAGATCAACCCGGCTGGGAGATCGTGCGCCGCATTGGCATTATGGGGCCAGAGGAGCATGGCGGTCATTGTGAATTGAAATTTGATGGTCTTGTTGTGAGTGAAGATCAAATTTTAGGCGGCTTAGGGCAGGGGTTAAAGGTCACGCAAGCCCGTTTGGGTCCCGCGCGCCTTACGCATTGCATGCGCTGGCTCGGTCTTTCAAAACGCGCGATTGAAATTGCGCGCGACTATGCTTCAAAGCGTGAAGGATTTGGAATCAAGCTTGCTGATCGTGAAAGCGTTCAGATGATGCTTGGTGACATCGCGATGCGTATCGAGATCGGACGCCTTCTTGTGATGAAAGCGGCATGGGCACTTGATCAGGGCTCCTTCGCTCGAAAAGAAATCTCAATGGCGAAGATGCATGTCGCAAAACTTATTCATGATGCCGCCGATGTCGCCATTCAAATCAATGGCGCGCGCGGTTATTCAACCGATACAGTGCTTGAATGGATTTATCGCTATGCGCGACAAGCGCGCCTCGTTGATGGAGCGGATGAAGTGCATAAAATGGTGCTCAATCGGTTTCTTCAGGAAGAGGGAGAAAATTTCTGGTCTTGGCCTGTCAGTCAAGGGTAGATCATGACAGACACATTCCCGCATGAGGCGCTTGATGCTTTTGTGAGAAAGAATCTGGGTGCTGCGCTTGAGAAAATCGAGCATGTCGGCGGCGGGCAATCTAACCCGACCTATTTCATTACAGTTGGTGCGCAACAATTTGTTTTACGCAAACAACCGCATGGACCGATCTTGAAAGGCGCGCATGCGGTTGATCGCGAATATCGCGTCTTAGAAGCGCTTTCGAAAACCAATGTCCCCGTGCCGAAACCACTTCTCTTTTGTGCGGATTCGACTGTTCTTGGCACGCAATTTTATGTGATGGAGCGCCTTCAAGGTCGTGTCTTTCATGATGCAGCTTTGCCAAATCTTTCGCGCGAAGAGCGTCATGCGCTTTATCATTCAATGGCGGATACACTTGCGCAGCTTCATGCGATTGATCCTCATATGATAAGGCTTTCCGATTACGGTCGACCCGGAAATTATTTCGAGCGCCAACTTGCGCGTTGGTCCAAGCAATGGAACGAATCCGAAACTAATTCCATTCCAGCGCTTGATCATCTCATCGATGACCTCACCCACAATCTTCCAGTCGATGATGGATGTGTTTCGATTGTTCACGGTGATTATCGTATGGGCAATTTGATGGTGCACCCAACAGAGCCGCGCATCATCGGTATTCTTGATTGGGAGTTATCAACTCTCGGCCATCCACTTGCGGATCTCGGTTTTGCGGCAATGGCCTGGCACACAACACCCAAGGACTATGGCGGCATCTTGGGTCTTGATTTAGAGCGTCTAGGTATTCCTGATAAAGACGAATTTATTCAAGTCTATATGCGCGTGTCCAAATACGCGCTCACGCTCAAGCCTTTTCATATTGCCTTTGCGCTTTTTCGCTTTGCGGTCATTTTTGTAGGCATTGCGGATCGCGCGCGGCGTGGTAATGCGGTTGGAAAAAACGCGCATGAGATCGCGCCACTTGCCAAGCGTTTCGCAGAGATCGGCCTGTCTGTTTTACGAAATGGATCGGGTCTTAATCGACAATAACCGCATCAGCGGCTTCTTTGGCAGAAGAACGTAAGGGTTTTTCTTCCATAAACAGAAGAGCCACAAATGAAATCGCAAAACCTATAGCCGTTGCGAGAAACATCACAAAGAATCGATCACCCGCTTCGCTTGCGGTTTCAGGTGCTCCTTGCCCGGCGTTTATAAGGATCGCACCAAAAACGGCCACAAGTAACGCGCTACCCAATTGGCGGAAGAAATTCATCGCCCCTGTTGCAGTGCCTAATTGATGCGGCTTGACGGCGTTTTGAATGGCAACCGTCGTTGTAGGCAAGACTGTGCCTAGACCAATTGCAATCACAGTGAAGAGGGCCTCAAGCGCCACAATCGATATATGATTCTGGTAAAAGGCGATGATGAGTGCAGCGATTGCGGCGATTAAGGTCCCGCCGAGCGGTAAACGTTTATAATGCGCGAGGCGGCCCATGGTCTGCCCCGCAAGAGTCGCCCCCACGACAGTGCCGACCATAAAGGGCATGAGAGCGAGTCCTGAGTCCGAGGCACTCATACCGCGTGCCGATTCAAAATAAACCGGCATAAAAATCGTCGTCGCGACATAAGTGCCCATGCTGAAAAGGGCAGCAATGGTTGCGGTTGATACAACCGGATTGGCAAGAATCTCGATCGGAATGAGGGGTTCTTCTGCTGCGCGAATGCGCATGATAAACAAAATCCACAGTACAAAAGAAGCGATAAGAGTTCCAATGATGATCGGCGATGACCATGGCATGCGCACGCCGCCTTCATCCAAAGCGAGCATCAGTGTAATTGTTGCGAGGACAATCAGAATAGCGCCCGGAATATCAAGTCGATGCGGACGATGATGAAGAGGTAAAAGTTTCAATGTATTCGTGGTCATTACCCATGCGATTAAACCGATGGGTAGATTAATCCAGAAGATAAAAGACCAATGAAGCTGTTCTGTCAGAAAGCCGCCAAGCATCGGCCCCATTAAACTTGCGAGCAGATAGACGCTCGCAAAGAAAATTTGGTATTTGCCACGCTCTTTCGGCGCAATAATATCGGCGATAATGGTTTGCGAAAGCGAGATCAGTCCGCCACCCCCCAATCCTTGAATACCGCGCGCAATGATCAGCGCCAACATTGTGGGCGCCAAGGCACAGGCAATCGAGCCGATTGTGAAAATCGCAATCGCCGCAAGCATAGTGACACGACGACCATGAATATCGCTGATCTTGCCATAGAGCGGTGTAACCGCCGTCGTAGCGAGAAGATACAAACTCGCAACCCACGAGATGGAATCAAAATCGCCTAATTCGCGTCCAATGGTTGGAAGTGCGGCGGCAATGATCGTTTGATCAAGCGCACCCAAAAACATGGCGATCATCGTGCCGGTTAGAATCGTCCAAATGGTTTTTGAAGGCAAAGGCGCATACGACATGGATTTTTTTACTCAGATTCAGAAAATGAGACGTCAGATAGAGAAAATGGACATGTCGCTTATGATTTCGGTGTCCAAGGCAAAACTTCGCAATTCTGTAGCCATTGTCCTGTCAGCGCATGAAAGAAGGTCGCATGCCCAATTACGGCGATGCTTTGCCCTGCATAAGATTTCAACCATTCATTAAAATGAGCCACGCGTTTTTGAAATGCCTCATAAGGCTCAGTCGCAAAGCGGCCACGCATATCCGGCTCATGATGCCACCACGGGTCATCAAGATGTTCAAAATCAAGATGCGGGAAATCTTGCTTTAATTCATGCGGTGGGCGGCCGACATCGCCAGAACTTTCAAGTCGCTCCCGATGGCGGCAGGTGACATGAAAGGGAATTGTCCGATGGCCGAATATATTGAGGCCGGTTTGGATCGCGCGGCTCAAAGGTGAAGTGATCACAAGATCGACTTGTTCATTCTCGAGGCGTTTGCCGGCCTCTTTGGCCTGACGATGGCCAAGCTCGGTCAAACGCGCATCAAAATGGCCTGGATCTTCACCAGTGGCTTCATAATGGGCGTTGAAAGTTGATTGGCCATGCCGGATGAGCAGAATCTTTGTCACTGCGGATCATTTCTGTAAAGGATTTGCGGAAGTTTGATGTTTAGTCGATCTGTCATGCTTTCGCCAAGCGTTCATTTGCCGCGTCTGCCTTGCGTGGCTTGCAAGGCATAGGGAAGACGTGAGAGATTTAGAGACGTCGTATTGATAAAGGATGGGCATTGATATGGCCAATGCGGAATTGATTGATCACACCGCTCTCGCGCTTCATGATCTTCTTGAAAAAGGCGAGATTACGCCGCTTGATTGTCTTGATGTGCTCGAAGCCCGCATCGCTCGAGTTGACCCTCATGTGAATGCGCTGCCGACATTATGTTTTGATCGCGCGCGCGATCATGCAAAGCGCTTAATGAGTAAACCCTTTGCAGAGCGTGGTGTGTTGAGCGGCATTCCGGTTGCGATCAAAGATCTTACCAATGTTGCAGGCGTCCGCTCCACGCAAGGCTCACCCATTTTTGAGAACCATATTCCAGATGCTTCGGATTTGATGGTTGAACATATTGAAGATGAAGGCGGTATCATTTACGCCAAATCAAACACGCCGGAATTCGGAGCGGGCGCAAATACGTTCAATCCCGTTTTTGGTGCAACACGCAATCCTTATAATACCGCGCTCTCCGCTGCAGGTTCTTCGGGGGGGTCGGCGGTAGCGTTGGCAACCGGCATGGCCTGGCTTGCGCAAGGCTCCGATCTTGGCGGTAGTCTTCGTAATCCTGCGAGCTTTAATAACATTGTCGGCTTGCGCCCGACACCGGGACGTGTCGCTTTCACGCGCGGCGGGCGTTTTGATTCAAGTCTGTCGGTTGAAGGGCCTATGGCACGCACGGTCGAAGATCTTGCTTTCTTTCTTGATGCGATGAGCGGCGATGATCCGCGCGATCCGATGTCGAAACCACGTCCTATTCGCTCATTCTTAAATGCGGCTCGTGGTAAGACACAGCCTCTGCGTGTCGCTTATTCGGAAGATCTCGGTATCACGCCGGTTGATCGTGAGGTTAGAAGGATTACGCGCGAAGCTGCAGAGCAATTTCAGAAGGCGGGTGCACGCGTTGACGATGCACATCCCGATGTTGGGGATGCCTATGCTATTTTTCAAACATTGCGCGCGCAAAGCTACGCCATCGGCATGCGTGATTTGATGCGCGATCATCGTGATGCCCTAAAGCCCGAAGTCATTTGGAACACCGAAAAAGGCCTTGCGCTCAGCATGGCTGATGTTGTCCATGCCGAATTGGCACGCACCGCTTTGATGCAGCGCGTGGCAAATTTCTTTGAGCATTATGATGTGCTGCTCTGTCCGGCGACGATTGTTCCCCCTTTTCCGGTTGAAGAGCGTGCGGTTATGTCTTGTGAGGGCAAGGGCTTCGAGACTTATGTCGATTGGCTCTTGATTGTCGCGGTGGCAACGCTTGCCGGATGTCCGGCTCTATCATTGCCGTGTGGCTTCACAAAGGACGGACTTCCGGTGGGATTGCAAATGATTGGGCCGGCGAATGGAGAGGCAAAGTTGCTTTCCGCCGCGCATCAACTTGAAATGATTTTGGACCTCAAAACGGGCAAACCCATTTTACCACGTGTGACGCACGCAACATCATGATGATGGTAAGCATAAAAAGACTGTGATCGGCTGACCATCAGGTGTTTGCGTTTTTAATATGTTTTTATTGACAGGCCCTTTGCAGAGAGACGGAGCGGCCTCCCTCGCGCCGGAAAACAAAAATAAACCACCCTTTGTTTTTATATCGTCCGCAGTAATCCAGGGCGAATGATCAAGTGTTTCACCAATCACAACATGACGACGAAGCGGTGTTTCAACTGCCGCCAATCCAGCCAGCCAGGGCATTCCCCCGATGATTCCCAAGGGTGAATTCGTCGACTCTCTCCAGAGCGAATGAACTTCATTCGACAAAGCCCGCATCGGCCAATTTGTGCGGGGGACTTGTCCACCAAAGATAAAATAGGAGTGAAGCACAAAGCCAATACCAACAAGAATGATCAGGCTGCTGGACGCCAGAATGGCGCGCCTTGCCATCGCGATCGACCATTCACGTCCCGTTTCCATCACAATCAAAAGACCGAGCGATGTGAACATCGGCATACCCCACATGTCCTTAATGCGGTTGTTGCTGATGAGCGCGAAGAGCACGGTGAGGGTAACAGGCGCCAGAGTGACAATCCGCAGAAACATCTTATCAGAATCACGAGCAGAGCTATTCGGAGTCCGTCTCAGCGCCATTAGTCCTGCAAACATTAATGGAACGAAAACCATACGCGTCTCATCGAGGGCTCAACGAGATTGGCAAGCAGGAGAACGCCAATCAAAAGCACAAAAGAATATTTTGCATAGAAACCTAAGCCACAAATGAATCCAAAAAGAATCCATGTTGACCACGAGGTTGGAGTCTTACGCAGGAGCGCATAGATGAAAATCGTTCCTGCCCAAAGCGGTAATTGAATAACATTGTGATTGAATTCAATCGTTGGAACGGTGAAATAAAAACTTGCTGCGATCAGAGCCGTGCCAGCTGCGGCGCGCACGGGATCCATCAACAAACGGCCAAGAAGAAAAACAAGTCCATAAGTGATTGCGACGCTGATCTGCGATGCAAGGAAGGGACCGAAGATCACGTCACGTGTGATGAGGACGGAAACTTCGATGATCCATGAAGGAAGAGGCGGATGCTTATAGGTTCCAATCAGCCAATGTGGCGCCCAAACCAATCCTTCCACAACATCAATCGGCGGCGCGGATGAAAACGCATAGGGCAGGGTGACGAGAATGAGTATCTGGAGACCTGCCAGAAAGCCCACCAATTGCCCGGGGGTCAGATTGTGAAAAAAACGCGTCACGCCGAAGAAGTGCCCTGTGGATCGAGGCGCGTCTTACCTCAATTTGGCCGAAGCGGGAAGCATCCGGAGATGCTTCCCGTGATTTTGTGTTTCAAGCTTTTTTGACGTCGTGCCACGCGCGGCTTTTTGCCGAAGCGAGTACCGCATCAGTAACATAATCCGTTGCCAATCCTGTCCGGAAGGTCGGGGAGGCGGGTTTGCCCGTCTCAAGCCCTTCGATGAAATCGGCCGCCTGATGGATGAAAGTGTGCTCATAGCCAATCTGCAAGCCCGGCACCCACCAATGTTTCATATAGGGATGA
>RFZR01000421.1 GCA_009920595.1 Alphaproteobacteria bacterium
GGGTGCCAATATTGTTGACGCGCAAATTTTTACAACAACCGACGGTATGGCGCTTGATACGATTTTTATTTCGCGCGCCTTTGATGAAGATGAAGATGAATTACGTCGGGCGGCCCGCGTGGCACGCGGTATCGAGCAGGCGTTAAAAGGGGAAATTAAAATAGCGGAAGCGGTCGCCGCGCGTTCGCCGCAACGGGGTGTCGCCGCGAAAACCTTTTCGGTGGTGCCGGAAGTTGTCGTTGATAATAGTCTTTCGAACCGCTTCACGGTGATTGAGATCTCGGGACTGGATCGGCCGGGTCTCCTATACGAATTAACGACGGCGATCGGGAAGCTCAACCTCAATATTGCTTCCGCCCATATCGTGACCTTCGGCGAGAAGGCGGTCGACGTTTTCTATGTTACGGATTTGACAGGCGGCAAAGTGAGCCATCTGACCCGGCAGGCCACCATTCGTAAAACCCTGCTCGAACTCTTCGGCGCGCGGGAAGCTGCCTAAGAATTCCCTCTTTCGTCCAAAGCGTTCTGAGGAAACTTGATTTTCTTCCCCGGAAGACCGATATCCGCTCCATATCCTCTCTTGTTTGAATCGATTGAAAGCCATGAGCGAGCACGACCAATCTGCTACCCCGGACCAACAAAACGATGCGGCCCAAAATTCGACCGAGTCAGCTTCGGGCAAAGAAGCCGATGTTTTTGCGATTATCGATGCATTGAATGCTGAAAATGCGCAGCTGAAGGATAAGGCGCTTCGGACCATGGCGGATATGGAGAATCTCCGCCGTCGCACCGAAAAAGAAGTCGTTGACGCGCGCACCTATGCTGTCTCCTCTTTTGCGCGCGATATGTTGACGGTCGCTGATAATATGCGACGCGGCATAGAAAGTGTTCCGCAAGAGCAGCGCACCTCTGCAGACGGCGCTTTGAAAACCTTGCTTGAAGGCGTCGAATTAACCGAGCGCGATCTTTTGAAGACGCTTGAGAAATACGGCATCAAACAGATTGATCCGCAAGGTCAGCGTTTTGATCCTAATCTCCATCAGGCCATGTTCGAAGTCGAGGATACAAGCGTGACCACCGGAACCGTTGTGCAAGTCGTGCAAGCGGGTTTCGTGATTGGCGAGCGCGTGTTGCGCCCGGCTCTTGTTGGTGTGTCGAAGGGTGGCCCGAAGCCCGGTGTCGATACAAGCGCCTGATTAAGGTGCCGCGATCACCGGTTTTGTCACGCGTCGCATTGTAAGATTGAAACGTCCACCTTCGTTGAGAAGCGTGGACGTGTCTTTATAGATGCGGTCAATGCCGTGAAAATCGAGCCGCGCGGGCCCGCCAAAAATCAATCCGTCACCGGAT
>RFZR01000422.1 GCA_009920595.1 Alphaproteobacteria bacterium
CTCCTGGTTTCGTTGCTAAGAAAACTGTTCTTACAACAATCACTGTTACTGATCTAGCACCAACAGGTATTAATCTCTATACCTCAACAGATACAGTTACGGCGCAAGCAGCTCGCGTGATTTACGGTGCCGTTACCGATTCTGCTGTTGCATCTCCTGCTGGTACAGCTGAAACACCAACCTTCGCTGCTTACATCTTCCCAGTTGTAACAACGCTTGGTTCGTATGCAGGCGATTCACAGACTGCTGGTGGTACTAACTTCTGTACCTCTCAAGCCTCAGGCGCTTGCCAAGTTCAGGTATCTGTCTCAGGTCCTGGAACTGTCGGTCTTGGTAATCTCGCTACCGCAGCTTCTAACCGAGGCAAGTCCAAAGCCCTCAACGTTTCCAACGGTGGTGCAAGTTTTGACTCCTTTACCGACACCGTTGTTGTTTTCGCTGATGGGTCTGCAGGAACTGCAACAATCACCTTCACCATGGGCTCTGTAGCCCTTGGCTCGAAGACAGTGACCTTTGCAGGAACAGCAGCGACAATCACTGCTTACTATGTTGACACTGTTATCTCCAAGAGCGCTTCTGCACAAACTGCAGTGAAGGCTCTTGTTAAGGATGCAGCTGGTAACAAGTTGACCACAGGAACTGTCTATGCGTATAGCTCTGACACTGCCGTGATCAGCGATTCACCAGTAGCGTGTACCTATAGCACAACCTATGCAATGCATGCTTGCGCTATCACTACTGCTGATACCGGAACTGCGTCAATTACTATCCGTAACAAGGCAACAGTTTCCACTTCAACAATTGCATCCGATGCGCTGTCATTTACAGTTCGCGGAACTCTTGTGAAGTCTGTAACTGCAAGCTTTGATAAGACTTCCTATGCTCCAGGCGAGAAGGCAGTCCTCACTGTTAATGCGAAGGATGTTTTGGGTAACACCATTGATGGTGCGATTACAAACGCCTTTGTCATTACACAGGACAAGTCATTCTCTACTTCGGCAACTCGATCTGCCGACTTCACTCCATATCTTGCAACTGGCTCTGAGACCACTGTTGTCTACATGCCAAGCGCAGGCGGAACACTCACCCTCACCATCGCTGGTGGAACAGGTGCGTGGAAGGACATGGCTGCAGTGACAGTTACTGCAAACGTTGTCGATGCAACTAAGGATGCTGCTGATGCAGCAACCGATGCTGCCCTTGAAGCAACCGATGCTGCATACGCAGCACAGGATGCAGCTCAACTTGCTGCTGAGGCTGCTGACGCGGCAACAGCTGCTGCTGAGGCTGCAACTGCGGCAGTAGAAGATCTCGCAACTCAGGTTGCAAGCCTCTTCGCTGATCTTCAG
>RFZR01000423.1 GCA_009920595.1 Alphaproteobacteria bacterium
AACCTAAGCAAGGGGCAAATTGGCGGAAAAGACTATGACAAAGAGTGGCCAATACGCGCTGCGTCTACGATGTGGTGACCGGCCGCATTCGGCTCGAAATCGCGATCTTAGCGAAAGATCCGGCGCGCTCGATAGCCCGACTGGTTGAGGTGCCGGATCGTATCCGCGACCTTTGTCCAGGTCTCGTAGCCGTCCGTGTCGCCGCGTGTCTTGCAGTGCTCGGCACGCTCACGGGTTGATTTTTCAGCGCGGTTGCCGCCTAGAGAAATTGCGGATTTCGCATGAATTTCAATAGCTTGTTCGATTGAGATCGTCATGGCGCGCTTCCCAGCCTCTGCATATCCCCCACCGACATTCCAAGGGGAGGCCTAACGGGGTGGTGTCTTAACAAATTCTTAAGGTCTAGCCAAGGGCAGGTGCCTAACGGGGCTAAGGCCGTCACCGTCAGGTTTATCCAAACCTATCCACACCCTGTCATGTCTCTGTCATCCAGCGCCCCTAAATGCGGTTCACCTTCATGAGGAGACCGACCATGCTCGAGTTGAACAATGTCTCGAAATATTTCGGTGAAAATGCCGCCGTTAATGCGGTGTCTCTGACAATAAATAAAGGCAGCTTCGTCGGCGTGATTGGACGTTCGGGTGCAGGGAAGTCAACGCTCTTGCGCATGATCAATCGTTTAAATGAGCCGAGCGAAGGACGTATCGTCTTCAATGGTACGGATGTTACGACGCTCCAAGGCGCGGAGCTGCGCGAGTGGCGTCGTCGTTGTGCCATGATTTTCCAACAATTCAATCTCGCCGGTCGCCTTGATGTTTTGACAAATGTTTTGATGGGTCGTCTCGCATCAAATTCTGGCTGGGCCTCGCTCCTAAAATTATGGGGCAACGATGACAAAGCCATCGCGCTCGCTGCGCTTGAACAATTCGACATGGTATCATTGGCTGCGCAACGCGCCGATCAGCTCTCTGGCGGACAACAACAGCGTGTCGCGATTTGCCGTGCGCTTGTCCAAGAGCCGGACATCATTCTCGCGGATGAGCCAATTGCTTCACTTGATCCTCGTAATACAAAAATTGTTATGGACTCGCTTTTGCGGATCAACCGACATTTTGGAATCACGGTGATCTGCAATCTTCATTCGCTTGATCTCGCGCGCACTTATTGCGAGCGGTTGATTGGCATGGCGCATGGCCGCGTCGTTTTCGATGATGTCCCCGCAGCCCTTACGGATGACATTGCACGCGATCTTTATGGGATCGAAGCGCAAGAGGTCATCGAAACGAAATCATCCGATGCAGCTATTCCCAGTGCTTTAGCTGCGATCGCATGACGGCCGGGA
>RFZR01000424.1 GCA_009920595.1 Alphaproteobacteria bacterium
CCACAAGCGAGTGTAAGACCCGCGCCGCGTTCCCACACTTTTTGAATGATGTGATCACGGCTCACGATCTTCACAAGCGAGATATTGGCGCGCTCGGGAAACAGCGGATCATGTTCTAAAATTGGACCATTCACATCAAGCGCATAGGCTTCAACATCATCGACAAAAAAGATCGCATGGGGATTGCCCATATTCACGCAAGCGGGATCATTGAGTGTTTTGCCATTGGTTGTCTGATAGGAAAAATCGATGTGATCGATATTTTTTACAGCACGCGAAAGAGGAATTTGTTGCCACTCAAATCGCGGCATACCCATGTCAATCGTAAATGCGAATTCTGCCTCGCGACGACACTCTAAAAGTCCGGCAGCGGTTTCGAGCACCAGACGATTTTTGTTGTGATCACGAAGCATATGCCAGCTCACACAGCGCGTACCATTCCCGCAGGCAGAGGATTCGCTGCCATCGGTATTGAAGATGCGCATAAAGCCATCACTGTCTTTCGAGCGCGGATCGAAGATCACCATCAATTGATCAAAATGAGTTGAATGATGATGAGCGATGGCGCGTGCTTCTGCGGCTGACACCGAGAGCGTTGTGCCGCGCAGATCCAAAATCGTGATCGCGTTCCCGGCGCCATTCATTTTCACGAAAGGCCGACCGGCAAGGGGGCTCGTCATCATCTCAAACTCCTGACGCGCGCGGGCATAGCATAGGCCGGTGGCGTGAGGCGAGGGGTTCCCTCATCTCACAAGGCTCGACCCTTTGCCCTTGTCTGGTTTATCGTCGGCGCGAATCAGGGCGGGAAACCCTGAAAGAGGAGACGCGTCCCTGATGGCCAAGCGGTTTGTCCCCCTTTTTGGACTTTTCGTTGCTCTCGGCATGGGTGTTTTGCCCCTCAGGGCCCAAACAATCGACTCGTCCCCCTTGGCGCCGCCGCCGGATCTCCCGCCACCCGTCGTCATGCCGATTGAAACACCGAAAGGCGCGCTCGAGGCGCCCGCGGCTCCCGCGCCGGGCGAACCTGCCGCGCCCGCAAGCGCAACCGCGGCTTTTAAAAGTGTGGCTCCGCCCGCTTCCGAAGTGATTTTGCCTGACAGGCTGACGCTTGAGCCGAGGCCGGCCTTGATCACCCATGGCAAAGGTGAATGGGAAAAGGCCTATGATCAAATCCGTGAAGCGGTGGCAAAACTCAAAGCGGCCGCTGAAAAATCAAAGCTCTCTGTTGTTGGCTATCCGCTTACGATTTTTATTGAGACTGATAATTCCGGTTTCACTTACGATATCATGTTGCCGATTGCGGGCGCGTCGCCACCGCCT
>RFZR01000425.1 GCA_009920595.1 Alphaproteobacteria bacterium
GGCGGCGGCGTGCGCAGCCTCGCCGACGTGCGACGGCTGCTGCTCGCCGGCGCCGACAAGGTGTCGATCAACACCGCCGCGGTGGCGCGGCCGCAATTCGTCTCCGAGGCCGCGGAGAAGGTCGGGAGCCAGGCGGTCGTCGTGGCCATCGATGCCCGCCGCGCGGGACCGGGGCGCTTCGAGGTCTTCACCCATGGCGGCAGGAAGGCGACCGGCCTCGATGCCGTGGAGTGGGCGCGCGAGATGGCACAGCGCGGCGCGGGCGAGATCCTCCTGACCTCGATGGACCGCGACGGCACGCGGCAGGGCTTCGACTGCGAGCTCACCCGCGCCGTCAGCGACGCCGTGCCGGTGCCGGTCATCGCCTCGGGCGGCGTCGGCGCGCTCGGGCATTTCGTGGACGGCGTGCGCGAGGGCCATGCCAGCGCCCTGCTCGCCGCGTCGGTGTTCCATTTCGGCAGCTTCACCATCGCCGAGGTGAAGGCGAGCCTCGCCGCCGCGGGCATTCCCGTGCGGCCGGCGGGCTGAGCCTCACGCGCCCGCGACGAGCCCCGCGTCGCGCAGCCGCCCGATCTCCGCCGCCGGCAGGCCGAGCACGCCCGCGAGCACCTCCTCCGTGTGCTCGCCCAGGCGTGGCGCCGCCGGCACGGGCGCGCGCGCCTCGCCGCGATAGCTGGCCGCCGAGCCGGGCGTGAGGTGGCGCGCGCCGCTCGGATGCGCGACCTCCTCGAAGACGGGGTTGGCCGTCGACAGCCCCGGCTCCTCGGCGAGCGCCTGCGCGACGCTGCGATAGGCCGACCATGTCGCGCCCGCCTCGTCGAGCCGCGCGCCAAGCGTCGCGAGGTCCAGCCGCGCGACCAGCGGCGCGAGGATCGTGGAGATCGCCTCGCGATGGACGAAGCGCGCGCCCTCGTCGCGCGCGAGCGCCGCGCCCGTGCGTGCCTCCAGCGCCGCGATCGCGCCAGCGGCGCCAAGCGCCTCGACGATCGCCGCCCATTGCCGCGCCGTGAGCCCGACCAGCATGACGCGCCGTCCATCCGCGGTCGCGAAGTCGCGGCCGAAGGCGCCGAAGAGGTCGTTGCCGATGCGCGGCCGATCCATGCCCGACAGCGCCACCTCCGCCACGTGGCCGAGCCGCGCGAGCGTGGAGAAAGCGACGTCGGAGAGCGGCAGCAGCAACTGCAACAGCCTCACCTACTACTGGAACCTCAACCTTTTTAGAAACTACAGGTGGGACATATGCTGGCTCGACAATGATTTCACCATCTGCGCCACGACGCTCTTTAATCTTTGTTGCCTTACCAGTTAACTTACGTAGGT
>RFZR01000426.1 GCA_009920595.1 Alphaproteobacteria bacterium
CATGCCGATATTTTCGCCAAGCTGCGGTTCGACAAGAATGATGATCGGCGTATCACTCATGACGCGGCTGCTTTCACCATGCGCAAGGCTTGGTTAAACGCATAACGCAATGAGGAATGATCGGCGATGCCCTTACCGGCAATATCGAACGCCGTGCCGTGATCAACGCTTGTACGGATGAAGGGGAGGCCAACTGTGACATTCACGCCTTGTTCAATGCCGAGATATTTTACAGGGATCAGGCCTTGATCATGATATTGCGCAACAACAATATCAAACTCGCCTTTACGCGCGCGCATGAATATCGTGTCACCCGCATAGGGGCCAGAGACATCTAATCCTTCCGTGCGCGCTTCAGTGATTGCGGGGATGATGTGGTCCATCTCTTCATGACCAAACATGCCATTTTCGCCTGCATGCGGGTTTAATCCGGCAACCGCAATGCGTGGTTTATGTATTCCATAAGACGCGCAAGCTTTCGCCGCGAGATGAATTGTTTTGAGGACGCGCGCCTTTGTGATGAGGGGCGCTACGTCCTTCAACGCAACATGAATGGTGACGAGGATGACACGCAACTCGTCATTTGCGAGCATCATCGCAAAATCATTTGTTCCCGTCTTGTCAGCAAGAATTTCCGTATGGCCCGGATAAGCAATGCCGGCTTGCTTCATCGACTCTTTCGCAAGCGGAGCTGTGACAATGCCAGCAATCTCTTTGGCTTTGGCAAGGTCAATCGCTTTGACGACATAGTTATAGGCCGCTTGCCCGGCGCGCGCATCAATCGTGCCGGCTTGCAATGATGGCGGTAAATCGGTTGCCGCAATTACATCCATTGTGCCGTGCGCGAGCGCGCATTCACGCGCGTGATGGATGGCACGTGTCTTCAGTACCACCCCTAGCGCTTTGATTTCGCGTGTGAGCACACCGAGATCGCCAATCACACAAGCGGGGTGAGTTATGCCCTCGGCAAAGAGTTTCACACAGAGTTCGGGGCCGATCCCGTTCGGATCGCCCATCGTGATGGCCAGAGGGAGAGTATGAGGCGCGTTCATAAACCGATCCCTAGCGAATGCTTGGCTTTCCGGCAATCCTTAGGCGTTAGGCCAACTGTCTTTGTCGCTCGGCTTTGGCATTGAGCCAGAGCGCGATGATGACAAGGGCCGCGCTCACAATGATGCGCGCGTCAATCTCTTCGCCATAAATCATTGCACCCATAATCACCGTACTGACGGTTGCCAGATTGACGGCCTGAACGGTTGAAACAGGACCAAAATGCCGGACCAGATTGAAAAAGGCGATGCGTTCGACAACCCAGAGCAC
>RFZR01000427.1 GCA_009920595.1 Alphaproteobacteria bacterium
ATCAGCGCGTAGTAATCGACCATTGCGCTTTCCTCACGCGGTTGAGGCGTCCGCGTCAAGCCTCAAAAGGATTTTGCACGAGGATCGTGTCTTCGCGTTCCGGACTGGTCGAAACAAGCGCAACCGGCGCGCCGATCAATTCTTCAACGCGGCGGACATATTTGATCGCTTGTGCCGGCAAATCTTTCCATGAGCGCGCGCCGCTTGTGGCCGCGCTCCAGCCTTCGATGGTTTCATAGATCGGTTCAACGCGCGCCTGTTGGGCTTGGCTTGCGGGGAGATAATCAATCACCGCGCCATCAAGCCGATAGGAGGTGCAGATTTTGATTTCATCAAAGCCATCAAGAATATCGAGCTTGGTGAGCGCAATGCCATTGATGCCGGAGGTGCGAACGGTTTGGCGCACAAGCACAGCATCAAACCAACCACAACGCCGTTTACGACCTGTGACGGTTCCGAATTCATGACCACGCGTGCCGATGCGTTCACCGATCTCATCATGAAGTTCAGTCGGAAACGGACCTTCGCCCACGCGTGTTGTATAGGCTTTCGCGATGCCGAGAACGTAACCAACAGAACCAGGGCCCATGCCGGATCCCGTCGCCGCTTGTCCGGCAACCGTGTTTGAGGAGGTCACATAGGGATAGGTGCCGTGATCAACATCAAGCAACGCGCCTTGCGCACCTTCAAACAAAATCCGCTTACCGGCGCGGCGCTCTTCATCCATCAAGCGCCATACAACATCCATGAAAGGCAAAACGCGCGGTGCGATGTCGGTGAGTTCTTTGAGAATAAGCTTGGCATCAAATTCAGCTAAGCCAGCGCCACGACGAAGCGCATTGTGGTGCAGCAACAGACGATCAACACGCGCGGGTAAAGTTTCAGGCTCGGCAAGATCCATGAGTCTGATTGCGCGCCGACCAACTTTGTCTTCATAGGCCGGACCAATGCCGCGTTTTGTTGTGCCAATGGTGGTGCCTGCCGGACCAGATTCACGCAACCCATCAAGCTCGCGATGAACGGAGAGAATGAGCGCTGCATTTTCAGCGACGCGAAGATTATCGCGCGTGATGATCACGCCTTGTGTTTTCAACCGATCAATTTCAGCAACGAGCGCATAAGGATCGAGCACAACACCATTGCCGATCACGCCGAGCTTATGAGGGCGCACCACGCCGGAAGGAAGGAGTGATAATTTGTAGGTCTTGTCGCCGATGACGAGCGTATGGCCCGCATTATGACCACCTTGAAAGCGCACCACCGTGTCGGCCTGCTCGGAGAGCCAGTCAACGAGTTTGCCTTTGCCCTCATCGCCCCAT
>RFZR01000428.1 GCA_009920595.1 Alphaproteobacteria bacterium
AATATGATGAAAGCGACGATCAGATTTAGTCATTCGAAAACCCATTCAAAGGAAGTGAAATATAGCCAAAAGCACTCTGTTTCTCATAGAGCAGAGCCACTGAATCGGGAAGGGCTATGATGGTGAAATTTTGTGTTTGGTAACGAATGATGAAGAGTGAATTGATGGCGGGTAATGCGCCGCCATCAAATCCATCAAGAATTTAATGCGCCAGGGCCGGGAATCGCACCCGGAGGGCATTTGCCAAGAATGATCATGCCGAGCACTTCATCCTTGGTGACATCTTGCACACGTGCGGTACCGACAATGCGTCCATTTTTCATGACTGCCACGCGATCCGACAATTCAAACACGTCATGAATATCATGGCTGATCAAGAAGATGCCGATGCCCTGCTTCTTCAATTCAAGCGTGAGGTCGGACACTTGTTGCGTTTCCTGCGGACCAAGCGCGGCCGTCGGCTCGTCCATGATGAGGATATTCGCGTTAAAGTGGATCGCACGTGCGATCGCCACCGATTGACGCTGACCACCGGACAATTTCTTCACCGGTTCTTTGAAGCGGCGGAAATTGGGGTTTAAGCGACCCATCACTTCGCGTGTCGCGGCTTCCATCGCCACGTCATCCAGCGTGCCCCATTTTGTTTTGAGTTCGCGGCCCAAAAACAGATTGGCGGCCGCGTCGACATTGTCAGCGAGCGCAAGCGTTTGATAGATCGTCTCGATGCCATAGGCTTTCGCATCGCGCGGATTTTCAATCGTTGCCTTTTCCCCGCGAATATAAATATCGCCATGATCTCTCTTGTAAGCGCCTGAGAGAATCTTGATCAGTGTTGATTTGCCCGCGCCATTATGGCCGAGCAGTCCCACGACTTCACCTTCATAGAGTTCAAGCGAAGCGTGATCGACGGCCTTAATGCCGCCGAAGGCGATTGAAATGTCGCGCATTTCAACAAGTGGTTTGCGTCCAGCACTGAAGGCCGAAACGGTTGATGTTGTGGATGTGTGCTGATGGTCACTCATGATGCGCACTCCGCTCTTAATTCGCGCGACGACGATAGATCTGGTCAAGCCAGACGGCGAGAACCAGAACCGAACCCACGGCCATATCTTTATAGGCCGAGTCGAAATTCAAAAGGGTCATGCCCGATTGAAGTGATTGCATAACAAGCGCACCGAGCATCGCGCCATAAATTGTGCCGATGCCGCCCGCGAGCGATGTACCGCCGATCACGGTCGCGGCGATGACATAAAGCTCGTCGAAAAGACCGAGCGCATTTGAGGCTGCATTCAAACGAGCTGA
>RFZR01000429.1 GCA_009920595.1 Alphaproteobacteria bacterium
ATGGCAACCGAGAAGCTTGCCGAAGGCATTCGCGCCTTCGCAAAAGATCTCGGCACGCTCAAAGCGATGGTTGCGAAGAAGCTTGAGGCTTAAGGCGAAATTGCCCAATCTTTCGGGCGCAGTGCGGCATCACGAATTTTCGTCAAAGTCGTTGCGGGCGTAATCGCTTCTGGATCCAAGAAGCAATGGATAATCGACGGCTTGCCGGACGCGACAGCGCGCTCGAATGCAGGCGCGAACTCATCGGTCCTCCGCACCGTTTCGCCATGCCCGCCAAAGGCGCGGGCATAGGCGGCGAAATCCGGATTCTTCAATTGCGTGGCGGATACGCGGCCCGGATATTCGCGCTCCTGATGCATGCGGATCGTGCCGTAGATTCCATTATCAACAACGATGACGATGACAGCCAAATCATATTGCACGGCGGTGGCAAATTCCTGTCCGTTCATCAGGAAACATCCGTCACCTGCAAAGGCAATGACCATGCGCTCAGGGAACGCGCGCTTCGCGCCAACCGCTGCTGGAACGCCAAAGCCCATCGAGCCGGAATTCGGCGCGACTTGCGTGCCGTAATTCCGGAAGCGCAAGAAGCGCCCCGGCCAGATGGCGTAATTGCCTGCGCCATTCGTGATCACCGTGTCATGCGGAATTCGATCGCGTAACCATCAGACCATGCAATGGTTTGCGGTGGTTGCAATGTTTCAACAGATGCCGCGAAGGCGCGCGGGCTCGCATGAATGCCAAGTGTCGGATGATAGACGCGGCCCAATTCTTCCGCATCCGCATGCACATGCACGAGCTTCTGCTTTGGCACGGGAATATCAAAAAGCGTGTAAGACTGCGACGGCATTTCGGCCATGCGGCCGCCAATCAGCAACACAAGATCAGCGCCTTCAATGCGCGACTTCAATTTCGGATTGGGACCGATGCCGATTTCGCCCGCATAATTTTGATGATCACCATCAAACAACATCGCGCGACGGAAGGATGTTGCCACCGGCAGATCAAAGCGTTCCGCAAAGCGGATGATCGACGCGCGGGCTTTCTCGGTCCAGCCACTGCCGCCCAAAATCGCAATCGGGCGGTTTGCCGCCCAAAGCAATTTCTGCAGCTCGGCCATTTGTGTGAGACCCGGCCAAGTTTCAACTGGCTCGACCCGCGGACCAGCTGCAACTTTCGCCGTTGCAACCAGCATATCTTCCGGCAATGCAATGACGACCGGACCCGGGCGACCCTGCATCGCGATGTGAAAGGCGCGCGAAATGATTTCAGGAACGCGAGCGGGATCTGT
>RFZR01000430.1 GCA_009920595.1 Alphaproteobacteria bacterium
ATCATATTTCCGCTGCGTGATCTTGTCGGTCATCGTGCGTGAATTCTTCTTGGTCACATAGAAATAGCCTGTCTCGGCGGTGGAGAGCAGCTTGACCTTGATTGTGGTGGCCTTGGCCATCGTCTTTATCCTTGCTTCGGTGCCACCGGAGGCGGCCTCAACTACATCTGAGTAAAATCATACGGGCCGGTGAGGCGGGGGAACCCGCTTCCGGCCCTTGTCGGGCGAACCCATAGCAAGTGGGACGGCTTTGTCAAGAAAGAGACAGGGCAAATAGGCCTTTATCCGCTGCGCCCCAGCGCCAATCGAGATCCTACCAATACCGCATAGCCGATGAAAATGACCGAAAGGCTCCAAAAAAATCCGTGGGGCGGCAGGGCATCCATCGCCGCGCCGACAATCGGCGGGCCGATAAGCAGCCCGACGCTGTAAAGAATGACAAAAGTCGCATTCGCATGGGCGAGATCAGCCCCGCGAAAGCGGGCGCCGAGCAGCGTGAGTCCCACGGTATAGAAGCCGGATGCCAGGCCGCTCCAGAAAAAAATCCCGATAAGCAGGGCCCAGGGCGAGGCGGAGAGTGCCGGCAGGCATAGAGTCAAAATCCCGCCCATAAGGCCGCAGATCAGGAGCATCACGCGGCGGTCGATCCGATCAGCGAGGATACCGAGTGGAATTTGCAGCATATTGCCCAGCGCCATGGCGGAAACCAGTGCGGTTGCTTCTGACAAGGGCAGACCGATCCCCAAGCCATAGACGGGTAAGAGATTGAGCCCGCTCGGTTCAATCATCCCGAAAAGCAGGCCCGCGATGGTGGCAATCGGCGCGCTCACGAGAAAACTCATGACATTCGCGCCAGTGCCGCCCTCAAGATCGGGCGCGCCTTTGGTCATAAGAACAACAGGCAACAACGCGGCGATAAAAACACCCGCGCCGATATGGAGCGCCGTGGGATTGGACGTGCCGACGAGATCAAGAATAGCGGGACCGGCGGCGAAACCCGCAGCCAAAAAGGATCCGTAAATACCGAGGATCAACCCACGATGCTGGTCGGGTGCAGCGGAATTGATCCAGAATTCGCCCATGATGAAGAGCGCACCAATCGCGGCGCCTGTTAAAAAACGAAGCGTGAGGTCAATCGCCGGATAAGGGAAAGGATCAAACAGCATCAAGCACAGGCTTGCGACGAGTAACGCGCCCACAATCACCGTCTGCACGCCAAACCGTTTGGCGAGTGCGGGCACGAGGGGGGCGACCAGAATATTGGCAATCCCACCGATGCCCGTAGCGATG
>RFZR01000044.1 GCA_009920595.1 Alphaproteobacteria bacterium
TTTCAGCGGAGAGCCTCGTCCCTCATCCTTGGGATCACGTCGCAGAAGCGGCGTTCCGTTCTGCAATCAAGCACACGGATGTCTCATCAGAAGGATGAACCACTATGTCTATGTCAGCATCAATGGCTCAGGGTTTAACATCCCTGCTTTCCATCTATTCTCGGATTAGCGATTTACAACTACAAGCCACTTCCGGCAAAAAGATTAACAGTGCCGCCGACGGACTTGCGAGTTACATTACCGCGAGTGGCTTCAATGACCGTTCTTCGCGGTTGAGCACAGTCAATGATGGCATTTCCACAGCGCTCACCTCAATCAAATCGGCGAAGACGGGATTAGATTCAATCAATAAACTTCTCGCTGATACACGCGCAACATTGAAGGCCGCATCAGAAACACAATCGAGACAAGCAGCGACCGGCGTTACACAGGGTATTGATACTGATCCAAACAACACACAGTTCGGCTTCACTTTCGGGCTGAGAAATGGTGCTGCTAATGGTGGTGGAAACGTTACAAATCAGACGGTTGATACCGCCCTTGTGACGGATGATAAAGGTGTGGCCGCGAATAACGTCTATGCTACGCTTGGCGGACAACGCCTTACGCATGGAACGACGTTTACATTTTCGGCGGGTGGCAAAACGGTCGACATAAAAATCGGTCGCACATCAACTGCCAATGGTGCCGAAACCGTTGGAACAGATTCGGATACGAGTGTAACGGTTCACACAATTGGCGAATTCCAGTCAGCCCTTCGTGAAAAACTTGGTATCGACTCTGCCCTTACAAACACAGCAAACGGTTTGCAGTTCTCGGCCACTTTTAACGGCGCAAGCTTTGGAAGAGATGGTTTCGGGGGCACTGATCTAGCCAGTAAAAAAGGTGTCGCGGTCGCTCTCAAAGCTGTTGGTACCGCAGGGGCATCCAACGGTACACTTGGCGTCCCTGTCGGCACACTCGACTTTGTAGCAGGTTACAATATCAATAATCTGCTGACGAACACCCGAGCTGCCAACAACAATAAAGTGACCTATATCGAAGACGTAAAGGCGAATTCGGCGACACCGGCAGCAGGCGCCAGTTCTGCTGTCGGGGATAGTTCGACAATCTATGGCGTGCAGCATAACTTCAAAGCGGCAACCGACGCTCGCGATGCGGACGTCAGTCGTGCCAATGCTGCTAAAGCGTTCAGGTCGGCAATGAATACCTTAAACCAATATGTTCGTGACTCAGTATCTTCCGGTGTAAATCTGTTAACGGGTGATGCACTCCGGGTTACCTTAAATGAAAAGGGTGCTTCCCAGCTTGTTCAGTTGACCACTGCGGGTGGAGCGACGCTGACAATTAGTGCGTCTTCGCTCGGTCTGGTCGATAGCGTCGGCAATTCTCCTGACGTGACAAATAATAACTTCGCACAAAACTATGAAAACGGAAACGCTGGCGTAGGTTTGTTAAATGCGATTGATAAACTTGATACTTCGATCAATACAATTTCGTTTGCTCAAAGTCAGGTTGCATCAGCAACTTCGATCATCAGTGATCGTAAGGACTTTAACGCTGGACTTATCAGCCTTCTGAATCAATCGGCAAATGATCTCGAAGCAGCGGACTTGACAGATGTGGGTACTAAATTGTCTGCATTGCAGGTTCAACAGAGCTTTGCTCAAGCGATCTTATCAAATACAAAGCAGTCGGATCAGTCACTCATTCAACTGCTCCGTTAAGCATAAGGATTGGTGTGGAAATACAGAAAAGCGGGGCCTTGGCCCCGCTTTTTTAAATAAGAGAGTGAGACGATTGCTCGTAGATCAAAATTTCCCGGTTTAATTCATCGCCACCGCATTCGGTGTCGGGGTGTGCGGCACAAAAGCGGGGCCAGCGAAGTGACGCCAGGCCGTTTCGTCGCCGACAAAAACATTGCGATCGACATTCCCCTTGATGCCCGGCACACGGCCTTGATCCGTATATTGCCACATCACCCAGCGGCGATCACCATAGCGCTCATGCGGTTCGGCATTCTTCGACATCCAGCACAGGCGGTAACGCATCACGCTCAACCGGCACATGTTCAAAAAACCATTTGATCTGATCCTGCACCGGACGGCACCAGTAATAGAAATGATAAGCACCACGCGGCACGCCCGCATCTTTCGCCATCATCCAATGAAGCGCGAAATTTTCATCTGCATGATCGCCGCCCTCAGTCGCTTTGATAAAAGCAAAGCGCGTGCCTGCCTTTCGCGCTTCATGCCAATCAATATGCCCCTGATAACGCGAGACATCGACACCATGCACGGCATATTTTTGAGCGACAGGGATCATGGCGGAAGACGAGCCGGACATCGCGACTTTTTTTGATCCACTTGTTGCGCAGCCCGCAAGGCTCGCGGCAAGCGCCACAATCACAAAAGCGCGCTGTAATTTGATCGAAAAAGCCTGAGAAACCATCGGAATTAATCCCGCCATAACGAAATACAGCGGGTTCTCGCACGAAAAATTTTAAGAAATCGGTAACAGACGGTTCAGTGAAGGCCGAACCAGAGCGTTGCGATCCCCAAAAAGGAGAAAAAGCCGACAACATCCGTGACCGTCGTCACAAATACCCCTGACGAGACAGCAGGATCAGAGCGGAAGCGCTCAAGCGTCATCGGGATCAAAATGCCGCCCAAAGCGCCTGCAACCAAATTCACGGTCATCGCGAGTGAAATTACAAAGCCGATATTCCAATCTTGGAACCAGAGCGAAGCCACGGCGCCTGTGATCAAACCAAAAGCGAGACCGTTCAAAAGTCCAACGAATGTTTCACGGAATGTAACGCGTATCGCGTTCGCCGCGCCCAATTCACGCGTTGCGAGCGCGCGCACAGCCACAGTCATGGTTTGTGTTGCTGCAACACCTCCCTGCCCCGCCACGATGGGCGCGAGAACGGCAAGAGCCACCATCTTAGCAAGCGAGGCTTCGAACAGGCCCAAAACGGAGGACGCCAAAAACGCCGTAAGCAAATTGACAAAGAGCCAACCGAAACGGCTCTTCGCCGTTTCAATGATGGAGTCGGAGAGTTCTTCTTCGCTGCTCACACCGCCGAGCGCTTTGATTTCCTCATCCGCTTCTTCTTGGATAACGTCGACGATGTCGTCGATGGTGACGACGCCAAGCAGACGATTGTCTTCATCCACAACAGGGGCAGAGACAAGATTATAACGCTGGAACAACCGCGCGACATCTTCGCCATCATCAGTGGCTTCCACACGACGGCGATCCGGATTCATCAACTCATCGATCCGCGCGGTTCGCCGCGACCGCACAAGACGATCAAGAAACACATTGCCCAAAAGATGATAGGACGGATCGACGACAAAGACTTCAAAAAAACTATCAGGCAGATCCGGCGTTTCAGCGAGATGATCAATCACCTGCCCCGCCGTCCAGAATGGCGGAACCGCAATCAAATCCGTCTGCATCAAACGGCCGGCTGATCCTTCCGGATAATCAAGGCTCTTTTGCAGCGCGACGCGATCAAGCGCGGGCAACGCATCAAGAATTTCGGCCTGATCTTCTTTATTGAGATCTTCAAGAATATAGACCGCATCATCGCTCTCAAGCTCTCGCACACCTTCGACAAGCGTTTCGGTGTCGAGCTCTTCGAGAATTTCTTCACGAACCGAGTCATCAACTTCGGTGAGCGCCGCAAAGTCGAAAGCAGGGCCAAGTAATTCGATGAAGGTGGGGCGCTGATCGGGATCAATCGCTTCAAGCAAACTCGCCTGATCAGCCTCGTGCAAATCAATGACAAGCCGGCCGAGCGCCGCCGCATCCGCAGTCTCAAGAGCCGCCTCAACGAGGGTGAGGAAACGCGGATCCAGTGCGCCTTCCTCATCGCGGAACGCGGGCGGAGCGGCATCGGGGGCCGATGATGTGTGTTGAAGATCAGTCAAACGCCCCTCCCGCCAGACGATGCGGATCTCGGCGTCTTTAGGCGCATGAATGAGGCTTGGCAACCCGCAAGCCTCCACCCCTCGTCTTTTTCTTGCTTAATCTTAAGATTCGTATTTCCTTTCTTCTATCGGGGTCTAATCTCACGACTCCAAAAAGGATGTCAGGTGAGCTTCGAAGACCGCATTGCAAAACTCGAGTGCTGGAAAGGCAGGCCGACAATCGAGCCTCTCAAAGGCGGATTGAGCACGACCTCGTTCCGGGTTCGCGATTTAACAGGCGATCATGTAGTGCGGATCGGCGGCGACATTCCTGTTCATCATGTCAGCCGCAAACAAGAGCGCGCCGTTTCCCTTGCAGCGGCACAAGCAGGTCTGTCTCCCGCTGTTACCTATTTCGAAGACGATCTGATTGTGATCGATTTCATCCATGGCCAAACTATGACAGAGGCCGACATAACACGCCGTCTCGGTTCGATCAGTGATCTTCTGTCTGATGTTCATACAAAGATCGCGCACCATCTGCGCGGTCGTGTTTCGACATTCTGGGTGTTTCATGTGCTGCGCGATTATCTCTCGCAACTGAAAACTTCGGATGATCCGTTATCACATCTTGAAAAGATCATCTCGTCACTTGAAGCGCTTCAAGTGCCTTTGCCCATAGTCATCGGCCATCATGATCTTTTACCGGCGAACCTCATCGATGATGGCAAGAGATTATGGCTGATTGATTGGGAATATGGTGGCTTTGGCACCGCCATGTTTGACCTCGCCAATCTCTCTTCCAATGGAAATCTGGGTGACGAGGATGAGGTCGAACTCCTCAAGCGCTATTTCAAGGCTATGCCCTCACCCTCACTCCTCAAATCTTTTGATGCCATGAAAATCGCAAGCGCTTTGCGCGAGATGTTATGGGCAAAAATCTCGGCCATCCATCTTAATCTACCTGGTGTCGATTACAGCGCTCATGAGATGGAATATCGAAAGCGTTCCGGTGAATCGATTAGAAATTTTGAAATGAAATATGGGTGCTCTTTATGACGACGACGCCACTACCCAAACACGCCGATATTGTCATCATCGGTGGCGGGATCATCGGATGTTCAACGGCCTATCATCTTGCAAAAAATCATAAAGCGAATGTTGTGCTCCTTGAACGTGATCGTCTTACCAGCGGATCAACGTGGCATGCCGCAGGCCTTGTTGGTCAATTACGCTCGTCTGCCTCGATCACGCAATTGCTCAAATATTCTGTGGAGCTTTACAAAAATCTCGATCAGGAAACCGGTCTCAATACGGGTTGGAAAATGACGGGGTGCCTGAGACTGGCCACGAATGCCGAAAGATGGATTGAGTATAAAAGATTGGCCACAACCGCGCAAAGCTTCGGGCTCGAGATGTCTCTCATTTCGCCAGATGAAGTGAAATCGATGTGGCCTTTGCTCAATACCAAAGATCTCATTGGCGCGAGCTGGCTTCCGACTGATGGACAAGCAAACCCATCAGACATCGCGCAATCGCTTGCCAAGGGTGCGCGCATGCACGGCGCGCAGATTATTGAAAACATTCGTGTTAAGAATTTCGAGATCCAAGAAAACAGGATCAAAAAAATATCAACAACATCCGGCGACATTACCTGCGAGAAGGTTGTTGTTTGTGCCGGTCAATGGACGCGACAGATCGCAGAACTCGCTGGCGTTTCTGTGCCGCTCCAACCGGTCAAGCATCAATATATCATCACAGAGGCGATTGAAGGCATTCACGCTGATCTTCCTACATTGCGCGATCCGGACAAACGCACTTATTACAAAGAGGAAGTTGGTGGTCTTGTCATGGGTGGCTATGAGCCTAACCCCATTCCTTGGATCACGGGCGATCTTCCTGATGATTTTGCCTTTCAGCTTTTCGATGATGATTGGGCACATTTCGAACAACATATGACAGCTGCCATCGAACGTATTCCCGCGCTTGAAAATGCGGGCATTAAAAAAATGATCAATGGGGCTGAAAGCTTTACGCCTGACGGAAACTTCATTTTAGGTCGCGCACCTGAACGCGACAATCTATATGTCGGTGCCGGTTTCAATGCGTTCGGCATTGCATCCGCGGGTGGTGCGGGCTGGGTGCTCGCCGATTGGGTTCATGCGGGCGAAGCGCCGATGGACGTCTGGGTCGCCGATATCAGACGCTTTAGTGATCATCATCGCAATAAGGTTTGGACCTGCGAGCGAACACTTGAGGCCTATGGAAAACATTATAGCATCGCCTTCCCTCAAGAAGAATATGAGTCCGGACGACCCCTCCTCACTTCCCCGCTTTATTCACGCCTCAAAGAGCGCGGCGCCGTCTTTGGCTCAAAACTTGGATGGGAAAGAGCCAACTGGTTTGCGCCAGAAGGCGTTGATCCCAAAGACATCTATTCAATGACATCACCAAACTGGACGCCTTATGTTGCGGCAGAACATCACGCAGCACGCCAACAGGCCGCTCTTTTTGATCAAACCTCCTTTGCTAAATTTGAACTTTACGGCCCCGATGCGGCTACGCTTCTCGATCGGCTTTGCGCCAATGATGTCCGCATCCCACCGGGACGCGGCGTATATACACAGATGCTTAACGCACGCGGCGGCATCGAATGCGATGTGACGGTCATGCATCTCGAAAGTGGGCATTACCGGATCATTACGGGAACTGGTTTTCGAACGCATGATAAATCATGGATCCATGACCATATTCACGAAAACCAAAAAAATGCGCGCGTAACATTTAAAGATATAACCGAAGACTATTCCGTTCTAGCTTTTATGGGGCCTCAGTCTCGAGATATTTTGCAACGAATTTCAAATGTCTCCCTTGCAAATAATGACCTGCCCTTCGGCCACGTAAAAAAGATAAAAATTGCAAATCGGGATGTTGATCTTTATCGCGTCACTTATGTTGGTGAACTTGGATTTGAGCTTCATATATCAGTAAGCGATACCGCGGCTATTTTCGACACTTTAATTGAAGCGGATAAGGAAAGGATCATTAAATTTGCAGGCTATAGGGCAATTGAGACCTTACGGCTTGAAAAATTCTATCGCGCTTGGGGTGCCGATATCACACCGAATGACACGCCCTTTGAAGCCGGTTTGGGATGGGCAGTCAAACTGTCAAAAAATATTGATTTTATCGGGCGTACTCATCTTGAAAAAACTTTGACGAATCCGCTCAAAAAGAAACTCTGTTGCTTCACCCTTGAGAAAAAAGACGTCACCCTTCTTGGTCGTGAAACAATTTTAAGGGATGGAAAAGTGGTCGGTTATCTCACAAGTGGTGGCTATGGTTACACGGTCGATCAGCCTATTGGCTTTGGTTATGTGAGAAACGCTGAGGGTGTCACACAAGAATTCCTCACATCAGGATCTTATGAATTGGTTGTGGCTCAGGAGAAGGATCTTAAAACAAAAATGAATATGGTCTTATAAAAGACGATTCAGTTCCGAATAATCAGAGATGCACGAACCGTGAAACAGTCCCTGTCGGAACGCGATCTCTACGAACTCGTCTCAGATTTTGGTGTCTTTATTTGCACCGCGCTTCGGCGTGATCATTATCTCGCGCATATGATTGACCGGCCCGAGACGTGGCTCGATCTCGCTGATCGGATTGGACAAGAGCGCGCAAAACTTTTAAAAGAATTCCCTGAACAAGCAACCGACCTTGAATACAATAAACTTATCGAAAAACAAATCCGCGATGCGCTTGATGAGCAAAACCCGGAGATCACACCCACCATTTGGCTTTGTGAAAGTGACAATGGTCAAATCACAATGATTGAAGGCTGGGGCGAAGACCTCACTGTCGTTTGCGATAGAGGCTCAAATAGACGAGACGCGCGATACGCCCTTCAACCGCCATGCGTCCGCCCACAAGATTGCCCATCAGGCTACCGACCGTTGAAAAGCGACTGAGTGAAACGAGTGAGCCATAATCCCGATAGGTGAAAGGTTTAAGCGGCTTGCCAGTCGTCATCGCAACAATATTCTTATAGGCCGTCAATGCCATTTGTGCAGCTGATTGTGCGCGTGGCGGTACCGGACGCGCCTCGCCCTCTCTTTTATAATAGGCGCAATCGCCAATCGCAAAAATTCGCTCGTCAATGGTTGTCTGCAGCGTCGGTAAAACTTTAATTTGCCTAGTCGGTGTGATTTCAAAATCTCCGAGATGTTCAGCAACATCGGTGCCCTTGACGCCCGCAGCCCAAAGCTTCAAATCGGCTTCGATCACATCTCCCGATTTGGTAACCAGACCCTGCTCGGTCACCCGTGCAATTTGAGTGGACGTCATCACTTTCACGCCGAGCAGTTCCAATTCGCGTCGCGCTGACGCGGCAATCCCGTCCGGAAGCGCAGGAAGAATGCGCGGTCCTGCTTCAATCAGTGTTACCTGCAGACGCGCTTCGTCAAAGACTTCCAATCCATAATGACGAAGGCCAGCAGCTGCATTGAACAGCTCGGCGGCCAATTCTACGCCGGTTGCACCCGCGCCAACAATAGCGACTTTGACATAGGCCTCAGCGTGAGGATCGGCAGCGAGACCCCGCGAGACACGAAGACAATTATTCAGAAGCTTTTGCCGGAAGCGATCAGCTTGTTCGCGATTATCAAGAAATAGGCAATGATCTTTCACGCCTTCAATGCCAAAATCATTCGACATGCCGCCAAAAGCCAAAACGAGATAATCATAACGAATACGGTGACGCGAGATGAGTTCTGTCCCATCTTCATCATGAATGGGTGCGATTACAACTTCTTGCGCCTGTCGATCAACACTCTCTAACGAACCATAGAAGAAACGATAATTCCAGCGATGACCATGGCTGCGATAACCAACTTCATCGAGATTGGCATCCAATGAACCCGTCGCCACCTCATGAAGAAGCGGCTTCCAAATATGGGTATGATTGCGTTCAACCAGGATCACATCATAGTCGTCACGACCAAAGCGCGCGCCCAAAAGGCGAACCAATTGCAACCCTCCGGCACCACCGCCGACAACAACAATTTGCGTTTTCATAATTCCTGACCGTTCTTATTTATATTGTGAAGCGAAGTTAGAAAGTGAGTGCCCCCATCAGGAGCACAATGAGCGTAAACACAAGCACAGTGACCATGCGCCGCAAGGAATAATACCATGGTGGTAAATATCCTCGCAGGAAGAGGCTTTGATCGAGAAAGAGCAGATAAAGAAAGCAAAGCCCATGGAGCACCAATGTCCCCAAATTCGGAAGAAAGAGTAGAGCCGCCCAAGCGATGAGGGTTACGAGATTGCTTTTAACCCAGCTTGAGGGAAAATCACCAACAAGAGCGCAATCAAGAATGGAAGCGCGCCCGCAAGAGTTAATATTCTTGTTTGCCAAATGATTTTGGGTTGATGTTCAAATTTTATATCAATCATGAATGGTACACTTTGCAAATTAGCATCATAAGATTAAAAATCCAAAACCAATTGGTTTTTATGATTTTTGATTTTAGAGTTTATCTCACGAGCCGCTCTCGTCTGAGCTCTCCTTTTTCGGCTACCATGTTTTGAAACAAGTTCGGCAGTCACGACGCGGCTTTCAGGGGTGCGCTTAAGACGATAAAGTATATCACGTGCCTTTTTTGCCTGCTCAATGTGATCGATAATGGGCGAAGGATAAAGATCGCTGTTGAATGCAGGCCACAACCACGGTTCATGAATAAAAGCGTCAGGAATGTCTTTCAATTCCGGAACATAGCGACGGATGAATTCCCCTTTCGGATCCTGATCCTGACTTTGTTTGACGGGATTATAGATCCTCACCGTATTCATCCCGGTGGTTCCCGATTGCATCTGCACCTGCGACCAATGGATGCCCGGCTCATAATCGACAAATTTGCGCGCAAGATGAAGGCCTGTCTCGCGCCAAGGAAGCCACAAAAGATGGCTCGCAAAAGACATGAGCATCGCCCTCATTCGGAAATTAATCCACCCATCCTGATCAAGCGCACGCATACAGGCATCGATGAAAGGAAATCCCGTTCGTCCCTCACACCAAGCTGCATAATGGGAGTTATTCTCGATTTTTTGGCGCAGACCATCATAGGCCGAATGAAGATTTGTAAATTCGATCCGCGGCTCG
>RFZR01000431.1 GCA_009920595.1 Alphaproteobacteria bacterium
AAAGATTCGTGATTTTCCCAATGAATCGTGCAGCGATACCCATCAAGCAAACCGGCCTTTGCTAAAACATAAGAACCCGTGCACACCGCACCAATCGAGACGCCGTAAAAAGCGAGGCGACGCAACTTCGCGATCAACAGCGAATGATCTTGGCGTTGAATGTCCAACCCGCCGCACACCACAACATTCGGCATCGGGCCGATATCCGCAATGCTGCCATCGGCTTCCAAACGAATACCATTCGAGGCCTGCACCGGCCCACCATCGATTGTGTAGATTTTCCAATCATAGAGCTGTTGATGCGACACGCGGTTCGCAAGCCGCAAAGGCTCGATCAGGGAGGTGAAAGCGATCATCGAAAAATCGGGAACCAACACCAACCCAAGGGTCTGGGTGATTCCTTGTCCTTTTTCGCCCGATTGTGTCATACGCGCCTCCACCCTTTTCTTATTGGGTCGGATTTAGGCAAAGTTCAGGCGGTAAGGCAATAATTATCTTATTCTTGGTGTCGGGTTCGCTAGCTCAATGTCGTCTGGGAGCCACCAATAGGTATAACGATACGCCTCTTCAAATCCGAAATTCCGGTAAAGCCGTCTAGCGGTGTCGTTTTTTGTCTCGACCTGAAGATAGGCGTTCTGAGCCCCGGCCTCGCGCCCCCACCCCAAAATTGAACCGACAACAGCCGCGCCAAAACCGCGCCGCCGCATCGTGGGATGAGTTGAAATTTGAAAGAGACCCACCCATCCATCGGCGAAAGCCCCTCGACCCGAGGCAACCGGACGGCCTTCGTGATAGATCACCGCAAAGCCCTGCTTCGCCTTAACCCGCGACAAGGCGCGGGCTATGGCCTGACGCTCTTCCACACTCGTGTCATGCGCGTCTCCATAAGCGCTTAACCAGTCGGGCGTTATCGCATCACTCACAACACAAGACAAAGATGACGACGCGAGGCCGTCCGTTAGCTTTGAAACCTTCACAACGGTCTCACCCTCACCGTGAAGCCCAAGCTCTTTCATGCTGAGCAAAAAGATCGCGTGCTTTCTCAAGTATCAAATCAAATTTACCGCGCTCGGGCGCGATTGCATTGACCGAATTCACACGACCTGAGGACACATCGGGCGTGCGTCGTATTTCCCAACCATGAAGTGCATCCACAAAAGTTGCAGGCCAACAACGCGCACTATGCGTTTCAATCAATCGCACCACATCAAAGTCAGGCTTGTTCATTGTAATCGTTCTTATCGTTCGTTCTTATGATTTATTTTTCGCTTCACGCAACGCTGCAAATA
>RFZR01000432.1 GCA_009920595.1 Alphaproteobacteria bacterium
GGCCCAGATCCGATCCACGAAGCGCTTGAAGCGATTCATCCGGATGATCTCACGCCTAAAGACGCACTTGAAGCGCTTTACAACTTGAAGAAGCTTAGCGCTAAATCATGAACCGACATCAATAGGCAAAATTTGATTCAAAAAAGGGAAAAAGGAAATGAGCGATGCCCTGAACAGTCGATTGACTCAGAGTGCGTCATCAGAGTTCCGTGAACATTCTTTCAATTTTCATGGTCGCACATCTACCTATTTTGGAATCTGGATCGTCAATATTCTGCTCTCGATCATTACGATTGGGATTTATTCCGCATGGGCCAAAGTAAGGCGCCTTCGTTATTTCTATCAAAATACAACACTCGATGGGTATCATTTTAACTATCATGCGGAGCCGGTTAAAATTCTGATTGGCCGCCTCATCGTTGTCGGCGCGCTTATTCTTTATAACATACTCGTAGCGATCTCGCCTTTTTTCACCATTCTTTTAATTGGTTATATCTTTCTCTTGCCGGTCATCATCAATGCGTCTTTTTCATTCTCGTTTCGCATGACGAGTTTTCGAGATATACGTTTCGGGTTTAAGGGCGATTATTGGCCTGCCTTTGGAATCTATGTTCTTCTGCCGCTTGCTGTTCTGTTGACAGGCGGTTTGGCCCTTCCTTTCTTCACCAAAGCGAGCTGGCGCTATATCGGCAGCCGCGTGCGCTATGGCGCCATCCGCGCGGAAATCGCTCCGCCGCTCGGCGCGATCTCCACGCAATTCGGTCTCTCGATTCTCGTCCTGATCATCACGATGATTCCCTTAACCGCATTGCCGATGTGGGTGCATCATATAATGGCAGACGAGATATTGGATGAGATGTCCGACGGAATGTCGTCCCTCTCTGTCTGGCACTGGCTCTTCGTGTCATTTTATTTTGGACTGATCATCGCTTCAATTTTTTATCGCACCGGAACACGCAATGTGGCGCTTTCCACGCTCGTTTTTAATCGACGTCATCGCGTGCGCTCATTTGTCGGGCGTGGCGCAATGATCTGGATCACGCTCAGCAATTTCGTCGTGATCCTTTTGACCCTTGGCCTCGCCTGGCCATGGGCCGAAGTGAGACGCTGGCGCTATCAAGCGGCTCATCTCGCCCTATTATCTCAAGGTCCACTTGATAATATCAGCGGCATGTCGGGTACTGCAGGCGAAGTCACCGCCGCCGAATTTACCGATATTGAAGGCTTTGATTTTGGCCTTTGAGTGAGCCGCGACATGACGCCACCCTGTCACATGTGACAGG
>RFZR01000433.1 GCA_009920595.1 Alphaproteobacteria bacterium
AGTGAGGAAAATGGCGACGGATTTACGGAATTATGATGCACAGAATGAAACAGCCGATAGAAGGGCCCCCAATGAAGTGCGCGATGGATGAGATAGAAATGCGTCTCATGAATAACAGGCACGATCAAAGCCAATGCGGCGAAATAAATTGGATGATCGATCAAAGCGGTCAAAGACGGACCTTGATGCGCGTAGAAAGACAAAATCAAATATTGAATAAAGGTCCAGAGCGGCATCGCAATGAGAAGGGTTCTCAGCACATTGTCAATGAGCTGACTTTTGAACCAGAACACATCGCTTTTATTGTCGGAAGGCCACCTTCCGTTGAATTTAAAACGTTGACCCTGCACCCGCATCACATAGAGACGGATCTCGAAGAAACCATAAAAAAGCATTAGCGCGAATGTATTCAAGAGATAGAGTTGCAAAACGACTATAAGTTCAAAATCTTGAAATCGCGAAAAATCGGGTAAAAGATAAGCCCACCACAAATAGGCCGATGCCGCAAAAAGCAGATTGAACGGCAAGAAATATGAGGGAATCCATTTCAGCAGGGCCAAAGGCTTCAGCGGAAATATGAAAAGCGGCGCGGTTGCTGCCGGTTCATTCGGCGTCCAATCACCTCTTTTGTTGCGCGAACCGAAGGCCAAATCATCCATCACCACGCACTCCCACACGCGTAATCATTGCCGATTGAATTAAACAAAAAATTCATCACACATTTTCCTTTGTGACCGTGACAAAGGGAATAGGCCGAAGATCGACAGCCTGTTCGAGCAATCCCAAGCGATAAAGTGCCATGTCCAATGCGCGACGTGCTTGTGCCTCCGGCACTTGATCAATGACGGCAGCCATTGTGCCATCACGTAGCGAGGCACTTGAGCGCTCTGTCAATTCATGACCGATGAAGCAAATGTTTTTACCGCGCGGATGGCGGCGCAACACGTCTGACAAGGTCGAATTCGCCCCGCCAGCATTATAGAGACCTACAAAATCCTTATGCCGGTCGAGGGCATCCATCAGCGTCTCTCGCGCGCGGTCTGCCTCATCATGATGGAAGCTCACCGCATCAAAATGAAAACCGCTATCGACTTGCCGTTGAATATAATCAGAAAAGCCAGAAACCCGTTGTCGATGCGCGTCATAAACACCGGAGTGACACATCGCGAGAATGCGGCCAGATCTTTTTTGAAGACCGCACATCAAGAGCCCTGCCATTCGCCCGGCTGCGGCGTTTTCAATACCAATATAATCGGCATCAAG
>RFZR01000434.1 GCA_009920595.1 Alphaproteobacteria bacterium
GGGCGACACGGGATCTCCTGAGGTGCAAGTTGCGATCCTCACCGAGCGCATCACCAATCTCACGGGCCATTTTAAGAGCCATGTGAAGGATAACCATTCCCGCCGTGGCCTTTTGAAGATGGTGTCGCAGCGCCGCTCCCTCCTCGATTATCTGAAATCGAAGGATGAAGCGCGCTATAAGACCATCATCGAAAAGCTTGGCATCCGCCGCTAACAGGCGACCAGAGGGCCGCCATGGCGGCCCTTTTCTTATGAAACAGGCGGCATCCGGCCTCCTGTTTCACACTCCCGGGCCAAATGGTTGGACGCCATAAAGCCCTCAACCCTGCCCCCGATGCGGAGTTCATGGCAGGATTGCCGGAGGCTGGAGCGCGCGCTTGGCGCCGCAACGTCACGCCAGCCTCCCGCCGTCTTGCACATGGCTTTCGAATCCCGGGCCATGATGAAAGACAAACTCTCTATGTTCGATATTCAAAAAGTGGAATTGATTTGGGCGGGCCGCAAGCTCGTGCTCGAAACGGGCCGCATTGCGCGTCAGGCCGATGGCTCGGTGCTCGCGACCTATGGCGAGACCACGGTGCTCGCAACGGTCGTGTCGGCAAAAGAGCCGAAGCCCGGCGTCGATTTCTTCCCGCTCACTGTCAACTATCAAGAGAAGGCCTTCGCGGCCGGTCGTATTCCCGGTGGTTACTTCAAGCGTGAAGGCCGTCCAACAGAAAAAGAAACGCTTGTTTCGCGTTTGATCGATCGCCCGATCCGCCCGCTCTTCGTCGAAGGCTACAAGAACGACACGCAAGTTGTCGTGACTGTGCTGTCGCATGATCTTGAAAATGATCCTGACATTGTTGCGATGGTTGCATCCTCTGCTGCACTCACATTGTCCGGCGTACCGTTCATGGGTCCGGTTGGTGCAGCGCGCGTCGGCTATATCAATGGTCAATATCGTTTGAACCCGACGCTTGCTGAGATGGCAGACTCGGTTCTCGATCTCGTTGTCGCCGGCACCAATGATGCCGTGTTGATGGTCGAGTCGGAAGCGAAAGAACTCGGCGAAGATGTGATGCTCGGCGCGGTGATGCATGGTCATGCAGGCTTCCAGCCTGTGATCGATGCGATCATCAAGCTTGCCGAAGTTGCGGCGAAAGAACCGCGCGACTTCACAACGCCGGATCATTCCGATCTCGAGAAAAAGATTCTCGCGCTTGTCGAAAAAGAATTGCGCGACGCCTATTCGACACCTGCCAAGCAGGAACGTCAGAAC
>RFZR01000435.1 GCA_009920595.1 Alphaproteobacteria bacterium
TGTTGACCAAATTTTTCGAAGAAAACAAAGCGAATTTCAAAGCACCCGAATATCGGAAATTCATATTCGCGACTCTTGATGCCGCTAAACTTGCCGATCCTGCAAGCATTCCAGATGCTGATGTGAAAGCCCGCTATGATGCGGACCGCGACACGATCTATTCGACACAAGAAAAGCGTGCCGTTCGCCAGATCATTTTTACAAAGGAAGATGAAGCCAAAGCAGCGGTTGAAAAAATTGCTGCCGGATCTTCTTTCGATGATTTAGTCACTGAGCGCAAACTCACAGCAGCCGATACGGATCTCGGAACCATTGAAAAACGCTCCATTGCTGATAAGGCCGTTGCCGACGCGGCTTTCGCTCTCGAAAAAGGCAAAGTGAGCGATGTCATCAAGGGACAATTTGGCTTTGTCGTCGTAACCGTGAATGACATCATTGCCGGATCAACGCAAAGCTTGGAAACCGTTGCTGACAGCATCAAAATCAAACTGGCAACCGAAAAAGCGAAGGCCTCCATCCGCGATCTTCATGACAAAATCGAGGATCAACGAGCAGCTGCCAAACCGCTCGCTGAAATTGCAAAAGAAAACAATCTCTCTTTGGTCACGATTGATGCCTCCGATCGTCTAGGCCTCTCAAATGACGGCACATCGCTGCCCGCTCTTGATGGTCAGAATCAATTGATCAATGCGGTGTTTTCATCTGATGTCGGCGTTGACAATGAAGCGATCACACTTCGTTCGGGGGGTTATATCTGGTTTGATGTTTTAGCGATCACACCTCCGCGCGATCGCAGCTTTGATGAAGCAAAAGAAAAAGTCTTGAACGCCTGGCGTGAAGATGATCTCGCCAAGCGCCTCCAGGCAAAAGCTGATGAACTTGTTCAAGCAGTCAAATCAGGCAAATCGATCACAATGCTCGCGGGTGAATTGGGTGTTGAGGCAAAAGATGCCAAAGGCCTAAAACGCTCTGCACAAAGCGAAGGATTGTCGCCGCAAGCCGTCTCGGCTGCTTTTAGCGTTCCTGTGAAGGAAACAACTTCGGCTCTGGGAAACAATCCCGATGAGCGTGTCATCTTGACGGTTGAATCATCCGCGCTTGGTGATTCAGCAACAGCACTCGCTGATGCGGGTCGTATCGCCGATCAAATGCGCCGTTCCCTGTCTGACGATTACGCCAATGCCTATGTGTTGCGTACGCAACAGGATCTTGGTGTGACTGTGAATGATCGTGTGCGTGCGATGGCACTTGGTTTGAATTG
>RFZR01000436.1 GCA_009920595.1 Alphaproteobacteria bacterium
AGCAACAAGCGTTTCACGACTTTCTTCCAGAATATCTTCTTTCCAAGCAAGAAGCTTGCGACGGAAATATTCTTTCTGCCGTTCATTCATGAAGGGCTCATCGTCCGTCGGCTTATAGGACTCTTCAAGTTCAACTATCATTACCGCGAATCCCCTATGGGCCTATAGCACGGTTATATAGATGCGAAGCATGTCTCTTTCAATCTCGATAAGGCTTTAAAGCCGATCAAGTCATAGAAAGTTGGAGAGAGAGGCCAAATACCTCCAATCTCCAAATGCCTTAAAGGAAGCCTAGACCATTGATTTGCGCAAGTTCTCGTCAATTTTGTCAAGAAAGCCCGTCGTCGACAACCATTTCTGGCGATGGCCTACGAGCAAGGCCAGATCTTTTGTCATAAAGCCGCTCTCCACAGTCGCGACGCAAACTGTTTCCAAATTTTTGGCAAAACGCGCAAGTTCAGCGTTGTCATCAAGCTTAGCCCGGTGGGCAAGCCCGCGCGTCCAAGCGAAAATTGAGGCGATTGAATTCGTCGACGTTTCATGTCCCTTTTGATGTTCTCGGTAGTGCCGCGTTACTGTGCCATGCGCCGCTTCCGCCTCAACCGTCTTGCCATCGGGCGTCATTAAAACGCTTGTCATCAGACCCAAAGATCCAAACCCTTGCGCGACAGTATCTGACTGCACATCCCCATCATAATTTTTACACGCCCATATATATCCGCCAGACCATTTCAGCGCGGAAGCAACCATGTCATCAATGAGCCGATGCTCATAAATCAAACCCAAGGTCATATACTGCGACTTGAATTCAGCCTCATAAATTTCCTGAAAGAGATCCTTGAATCTTCCGTCATAAGCTTTGAGAATTGTATTTTTGGTTGATAAATAGACGGGGAATTTGCGCGTTAACCCATAATTGAAAGTCGCTCGAGCGAATTCACGGATAGAGTCATCCAGATTATACATCGCCATTGCTACGCCGGCGCCTGGGAAAGCAAAAACCTCTTTTTCGATTGTCTGCCCGTCATCGCCCTGGAATTTGATTGTTAAGCGTCCTTTTCCTGGAATCTTGAAATCCGTGGCGCGATATTGATCGCCTGATCCACAAGCGCCGGTTTTCCGATTCGACCTACCTGAAATCCCAAGCCGAAGATGACCGCAGCCACTACTAACGCGAAGAGAACTTTCCCTATTCGCGATGAGGACGCAACCTCGTTGCGATTCTCGACCATAGCGAGACTAAATCAAACTTTGAGGTAT
>RFZR01000437.1 GCA_009920595.1 Alphaproteobacteria bacterium
GGGCATGCCTTCAGGCACGGAATCCTTTAACTGGCGGCGCACGACTGAGAGGGCTTTTCCCGCCTCGCGCTCGGCCTTTGTCTCGCCGAGGCATAGAACGGCCATAAGCCCTGCACGACGTACGGCCTCGGCCTTGGCTCGCACATCGGCGTCTTTTTCCTTATAATCCGTCCTGCGCTCGGAATGACCCACCATCACGGCGACCGCACCGATATCGGCGAGCATTTCGGCTGAAACATCGCCTGTGTGAGCCCCTGACACCTTTGCATGGCAATTTTGAGCGCCAATCGAAATGCCCGTACCCACCGCGGCCTGAGCAGCAAGCGCGACATGGGTCATCGGCGGGCAGATTATGAGGTCAACTTTTGACCTTAAAGCGCCATCGAACCCCTTGCCCATGGCGGCCAATTCCGCGAGCGCGGCCCGCGAACCATTCATTTTCCAATTGCCGACAACGAGGGGGCGATTTGTTTGCGACATTTCCGGATCTTTCTCGATAAATTGACCAATTCACGCGGAGAAATGCATAAATTCGAGTAAAAAGAAACCCTAAAGCCACTGTTTTGCTTGCATCTTTCACTCAAACAGGCTTTGCCAGTCAGCACCCAATTGCGGCAAATGCCGAGCCTCCATAGGATGGTCTTGTGCTGTGGGCGGCAAAAGAGAAAACAAGCGGATACAGGAACTGACATCATGATGGACGGGCTACGCAAAGCAGGAAAAAGCTGGATCGGCCGGATCATCCTTACGATCATGTTCGGATTCCTGATTTTCAGTTTTGCGCTTTGGGGCATCGGCGACATTTTCCGCGGCTATGGAATAAGGACCGTGGCCAAAGTTGGTGGCACAGAAATCGACGCGCAGGTCTATAAGCAGGCTTTTCAAGCCGAGCTGCAGGTCCTCTCCCGCCGATACGGCCAAAACATCACCGCTGAACAGGCGATCGCCTTCGGTCTCGACCGACAAGTGCTACAGCGTATGATTTCGGATGCGGCGCTCGATGATCGCGCGCATTCGATGAAACTTGGCCTCTCGGATACCGCAATTGCGAATGCTCTTTTAAATGATCCCAATTTTATTGGACCGGATGGCAAATTCGATCGCGCGCGTTTTAATGAAGCCTTGCGCGCGTCTGGCTATTCAGAAGCCGGCTTTATCTCGGAGCAACGCGCGCTCGATCTACGTCAACACATTATTCAGGGGCTCTCCGGTGTGGCAACGCCGCCCTCGCTCATCACCGATGCGATGAGCCGCTTTACG
>RFZR01000438.1 GCA_009920595.1 Alphaproteobacteria bacterium
TTCACATTATAGGTCTGTCCGTCATCGCCATTGCAGACGGGGGCCAATACCGGAATGAGTTCGCGGCCAAGAAGCGCATCAAGAACGCGGCTATCCACACGATGCGGCTCGCCCACGAAACCGAGATCAATTTCCTGTTCCTGCTTTGTCGTGTCATCAACGATTGTGCGGGTGAGCTTGTGGGCCGTGACCATATTACCGTCTTTGCCGCACAGCCCGATGGCGCGGCCACCTTCATTATTAATAAAGCCGACGATCTGTTTATTGATGAGGCCTGCAAGGACCATTTCAACAACATCCATGGTTGCTTTATCGGTCACACGCAGTCCGGCGGCGAATTCACTTTTGATATTGAGACGGTTGAGCATCGCGCCGATTTGCGGTCCGCCCCCATGCACGACCACGGGATTAACACCTGCCTGCTCCAGCAAAATCATATCTTTCGCAAAATCGCGCGCCATCTGCTCGTCACCCATCGCGTGGCCGCCATATTTCACAACGATGGTCGCATCATCATAGCGCTGCATATGCGGGAGTGCGCGCATCAGAAGTTCGGCTTGAGCGTAAGGTGTGGCGTCAGTCATGCTCGGGCCCCTGTCATCGGGAAGAAAGTGAAGTCGGATTTACCCTAAAGTCTTGTCATTGTCGCGGGGGCGCACGCGCTTAAACATACCGCCAAGCGCGCTTAAGGCCAAAAATCCCCAACCGATCATCAAAATAAAACCGCCCGCAGGTGCGGCCATCGGAAAAAGCGGTACGCCTGAGAACACCCGAAGCGCGATGTCTCCCGAGAATAAAGTCGCGCCCAGAGCCAAGAGCCCCGCAGCCATAACACCCGTGCGAGGATTTAGGATTTGGTTCCGCGCAGCAGAAAGAGAGGCGATGATTGCAGGCGCATGGGTTAAAAGAATGAGAGCGGCTGCGTTCAGTGACGTCGCGCTTGTAAGATGAGCGGCGGCTGCAGCGGTTGCGACGCCGCAAAGGCCAAGCAGGGCTGCCGATAGAGCGAGGGTGCTTTCACTCCGCCGTATCATGAGCCGCGCTCTTCGAGAAGGCGCGCAATCGCGGTTCGCAAATCGGGAATGCCTTCCCCCGTTCGGCTCGATGTAAAAATGATTTCCGGATAGGCTGCAGGTCTTTTGGCAATTTCCAAGCGCGTGGCGGCGAGAATTTTTTCACCTTCCGCTTTTTTGACTTCGTCATGTTTTGTGAGCACGAGCGCATAGGAAACAGCTGCGGTGTCGAGCAAATTCATCACA
>RFZR01000439.1 GCA_009920595.1 Alphaproteobacteria bacterium
AGCAGATGATGCGCTTGATAGACAAAGCCGAGCGTCTCACGGCGAATGGAAGTGCGCGCTTTATCATCAAGCGTCGAGGTGGCGGTGCCACCGATATAAATTTCACCAGCATCAGGCTTTTCCAAAAGACCAGCCATGTGAAGCAAGGTCGATTTGCCTGTGCCTGAGGGCGCGATCAGCGCCACAGATTGGCCAGGCCAAATTGCGAGATCCGCGCCCCGAATAATATTGAGTGTTTGTTCCGCGTCGACAAAGCGGCGCTCGATCTTCCACATGAGAAGCACGGGATCGACACGGGGTGAAGACGCGCTCATTCGTAACGCAAAGCCTCAACAGGATCGAGCCGCGCTGCGCGCCAAGCCGGATAAAGCGTTGCGATAAGAGACAAGAGCAACGCCATACCCACGACAGTGATCACCTCGCGTGCATCCACATCGGCGGGCAGATGAGAAAGGAAATAAAATTCCGCCGGAAACAAATTGGTCTTTGTGACCGCTGACAAAAAGGCGCGGATCGTCTCGATATTCATCGCGACGATAAGCCCTAAGCCGAAACCGGCAAGCGTGCCGACGATACCAATCGAAGCACCGGTGATCAAAAACACGCGCAAGATGGATGATCGCGTTGCACCCATTGTGCGAAGGATTGCGATATCCGCGCTTTTGTCTTTCACGAGCATGATAAGACCGGAGACAATGTTCAACGCCGCGACGAGCACGATCAATGTCAAAATCAAAAACATGACATTGCGCTCAACTTCGAGAACGCCAAAAAAAGTTTTGTTGCGCTGCCGCCAATCGGTCAAGAATATCGGGCGCTCTGTTGATTTCTGAATGGCGAGTTTTGTCTCATCAATTCGGTCGGGATTAACAAGAAAAATCTCAATCGCACTCACATCGTCAGAGCGATTGAAATAGGATTGCGATTCTGCAAGCGGCATATAAACAAAGGTCGAGTCAAATTCCGACATGCCAATTTCATAGACCGCCGCTATCGGATAGGATTTGATCCGTGGCGCTGTACCAAAGGGCGTTTGTGGTCCACGCGGCGCGGTCAAAGTTATGTTATCACCCGGGCGTAGATAAAGTTGTTCGGCCAGTCTTTTGCCAATCACCACACCCGACGCCTTATCAAAACCATCAAGCGCACCAAGTTTGATATTGTTGGCGATTGAGGGAATGCGACGCAAATCTGTTTCACGGACGCCGCGCACGAGCACACCCGACGCGCTTGCTTGGGATGAAGCGAGCGCTTGCCC